>JAEOTD010000118.1 GCA_016839995.1 Candidatus Hermodarchaeota archaeon | reverse complement strand
GACTCCACCGCTTCGATGTGGGAGAAGATTACATTGACTTACAAAAACTAATGAAAGGTAAAGGAAAACTTGGTCTAGAAATTCCCGTAATTCCTGGGATGTTAAAACCACTTAAAGAATTGTTAAAGCAATTTAATGCCTTAGGGATTGACTTCATCAATCTGAATGAAATGGAATTCGCTGATTTGAATGCTCAAAAACTTCGCCAAAGAGGATTCAAATTGGATACTGATACTATCGCAGCAGTACAGAGTAGTGAGGATGAAGCATTAGAACTCCTTGAATGGGCTGCAAAAGAAACCTCATTGAATATCCATTATTGCCCACTTGCCTTGAAAGACGGAACACAGCTAAGAAATCGCTTCAAACGCCGGGCAAAGAATATTGCAAAACCCTTTGAACGGATTTCACAAGAGGGCTTACTTGTGAAAGGCGTTATTATCCCTCAGACGGGGATGAGCCTATTAGATGTTCAAGAACTGTTGGAAAATGAATTCGAAATTCAATCAGCCCAAGTTTGGATAAATGAATCCAAGAATCGGTTAGAAACATCAACGCGAATTGTACGAAGAATTGCTAAACGTTTGAAGGCACAAGGGTTCGATATTGGAATCGTAGAAGAATACCCCATCGCCACCCGGTTCCAAGTGTCATATTCCCCACTTTAGGAATTAGGTAACTTGAATCGGAGAAGGGCGGCAAGTCCACCTAATCCTTCCAATTGCTTTCCAGCTTCATGATCAGCACTAAAGATTTCAAGTGATCCCGCTTGCTTTTCGACCTGGCGCATGACATTTTCTAGTTTTCGGCGATAATCAGGTTGCGCTTCTCGGAATAGTTTATCTAGCACGAGGAGGGTCTCAACGGCACCAAATTGAACGGCTCGAACGATGTCATCCCAACCATAAGCAGTTTTGCCAGTATCTTTTCCTAAATGCTTCATTACCTCTCCCATTAGATGGATTTCACGGTTTAATCGAATTTCACTAGCTATTCGTTCAACGATTCCTCGATTTAGTGCCTCATAAATCCCTGCAACCGTTCCTGTACTGACATGCTCGAAAAGGACCCGACCTTTGCTGGTTGGAACCTTGCTTTTTAGATACTCAGCGAGTTTTTCTTTTGTAGATCCTGGTCCAACAATAACTACGCGAGTGTTTTCAGGTAATCGTTCTAATAGTTCTTGAAGTTGAAGGGAAATTCCTGAGAACATTTGGTCCATTGTTTCAACGGTTTGGATATACTTGCCATATTTCCCTCGTGAGGTTCCATGGATTTCAACGCGGACGTCTATCCCAGAATCATCAATAATGCCAATAGAAGCTTGACCTTCTTCAACGGCAATAACAATTAAGCGCTGTCCTTTTCGTGAGGCTGCGTCCTGTAGTCGCCGAATGAGAAGATTCGGCCACCGTTCTTTAATAATTTCAACCTTTAACGCAGGTTCAATGTTGATGGTATGATAGGTTCCTGTTGACACAAAATCTTCTGGGCCTTCCAAGATTTTTCCTTTAACTCGAAGCCGATTAGAGTATTTATGCAAGGCCACCTCTTCGACGATTAAACGGATAAACATACGTCGACGTTCACCTTTATCGGGACGTGATGTGTCACCAGAATCGCGGCGAACACGCCTAACTGTTCGTGCAGCAACCTGGTCACCAGGAAGAATCACATTGTATAGGTGCCACAGGTCATCCATGTCTTCAGGAACAACGACGATTTTACCAGTTTTCAGTTTTTTCGCAACAATTTTCACGAACAGTCGCCTCAGCTGTTGATAAGATTCAGACTCTCACCCATATTTCAATCCACTGCCAGGAATAATTTGAATGATTACGATTCGCCCAATTAAAAACACCGATTTTCCGCAAATTACACAAATTGAATTCGAATCGTTTTCAGATCCATATCCTCTGCATCTTTTTCAATACTTAGCCCATATAGAGCCAGCTTTATTCTTAGTTGCCGTAGAAGATAAGGCACTTTTAGGATATATCATTGGAGAAACAGAACACCGCTTTGAAAGCCTCGTTGGACACTTACTTTCTCTAGCGGTAAGGCAAGACAAGCGCCGTAAGGGGATTGGTCACCAATTAATCGAAGCGCTGATTGAAATCTTAAAGAACCAGGGATGCAGAGAACTAGTTTTAGAAGTGAGAGTTTCGAACTATAGTGCGAAAGGATTTTATCAAAAACAAGGGTTCCGAGAAATAAGGAGAAGTAGTAAATACTACGATGACGGAGAAGATGCGTTGATAATGGAGTTAAACTTGGAGGAGCGGTTGTGAACCGGGCAGAAACCGAGTTATGTCTATTTATTTTGTCTGGCGAACATAACACCTTACCACAAGCAGAGCTTTGTGCAATATTAGAGTCTGAGGGATTTGGTTACTCAATACAAAGTCGTGATAAACGGATTCTAACCATGGAGGTAGATTCAGAGGGGGCTCGAATTGCCACCCTAAGAGCAGGATTAGTAAATCATGCAAGTGTTGTGGCATTTGAATCAAGATCAGAGGAGTTAGCAATTTTAGATTCACTTCAAAAGATTGATTTTTCAAAATGGGTACAGCCAAATGATCGATTTGGTGTGAAAGTTACACGGATTCAGCGAGAACCCACTGAATTTGATGTGGATGAGTTGCAGAGTAAAATCGGTTCAGTGATTTGGGAGAATCTAAATGGACAGGTCGAGATTTCCTTAACAGCTCCAGACACCCTTTTTCTTGGTGTGGTGAATGGAAACCAGTTCCTTTTTGGTCCCCATTTAGCCTCACGGGATCGAAGAGCCTTTTCAAAAAGACGCAGCCCGTTCCGACCCTTTTTCGTTCCCAGCGCCATCCATCCAAAAATTGCACGTGTTCTTGTAAATCTTAGTCGAGCAAGACCAGGAAGCCATTTTTTAGATCCGTTCTGTGGAACGGGTGGACTTCTCCTTGAGGCTGCTGAAATTGGCTGTATTGCTGTGGGGTTAGATATCGACAGTACAATGTTAACAGGAAGTCAAAAAAATCTTGACCATTTCAAGGTTCCATTCTATGG
Source organism: Candidatus Hermodarchaeota archaeon (assembly GCA_016839995.1). Classification (GTDB taxonomy): domain Archaea; phylum Asgardarchaeota; class Hermodarchaeia; order Hermodarchaeales; family Hermodarchaeaceae; genus Hermodarchaeum. Next base: position 3,064 of record JAEOTD010000118.1, on the reverse strand, counting down.
TTGTCTAGCTGACGCCCGTACATCTCCAATTCGAACTAAGGGAATTGAGGCGATTGCAGCGGATCCACCATATGGTCGATCCAGTTCAACCAAGGGTGATGCTGTTTCTAGTTTAATTGAAAAGAGTCTAGCATCATTTGCTAAAATTTTGAAGCCAGGTGGATACCTTTGTATTGCGTTACCATTGGAATATTTCAGTGAAGACATGATACCATCTGAGAGTTTTAACATCAAAGAGAGACATACCATGCGGATTCATCGTAGTCTCCGTCGCCATTTTATTGTTTTGGAGAAAAAATAAGATGACAAAAAAGATTGTGAGAGTGCATTTCTTAGGGGTAGGAGGAGGAATTCCTTCATTAATTCGAGCCCCTCCCTCGATTGCTGTTTCTTTTCATGGAAGGGTTTTGCTCTTCGACTGCGGGGAGGGAACCCAACTTCAATTACAACGTGCTGGTTTAAGCCCCCAACGTATTCGGGAAATCTTCATCTCACACCTCCATGGTGACCACGTTTTAGGATTACCAGGATTAATTTCGACAATGATAATGCTCAACCGGACAAAATCCCTAACGATCTATGGTCCTCCAGGTACAAAGGAATTTACTGAAATTACCTTGGAATCGACTCATGCACACTTGGATTTTCCACTAGAAATCATAGACGTGATGAAAGGAGAAATTTCACATCAAGAATTATACGCTGTAAACTGTTTGCCAGCCCTGCATGGTGTTCCAGCGATTTCGTATGTTCTTAAAATGGCTGATATCCCTGGTAAATTCGATACCGACAAAGCTGAACAACTGGGAGTTCCTTCAGGTCCACTCCGTAAACGCCTATACAAAGGACTTCAAATCGAAACCCCAGAGGGAAGAATTGTCAAGCCGCTGGATGTATTAGGACCTCCACGAATAGGAATCCGTATTGCATTTTCGGGAGATACCGCGCCAAATCAAGATTTAGTAAAAGCTGCCAAGAAGGCTAGTCTGCTAGTTCATGATGCGACGTTTACCATGGCGCATTTAGAGAATGCAACAAAATACCAACATTCAACAGCGGCTCAGGCTGCCGAAATTGCCAAGTTAGCTCAGGTTTCACACCTTGCATTAGTGCATATTAGTCCACGATATGCTTCAACCCAAGAACATCAACAAGAGGCCCAAGCGGTGTTCCCTCATTGTTCTGCCCCTGAAGATTTAGAATGTATAGAACTTAACTTCTCAGAATGAGATGCGAAATTCATCAAATGAGTTGGAGATCGTCCCGTAGCTGGGGTTTTCCTTTGATGGTGGGAGGACTGATATAATCAATAACATCTTGGATGTTTGTTGCTTGTATTTCGACTCGAATTGGGCCCATTGCAGAGTAATCGTTTAGGTTGCACAGATGAAACCTGTTCATGAATGCGGCTTGTCGTTGCATGCCAAACACTACTGAATCGTTTTGGATGGATTTGAGTAATTGCTGTCTAACTGCTTCAAGAATTCGTTGTTCTCGAAATTTTTTTGCAAACATAGCTATCGATTCAGGACCTGTGGCATTTCCTATTAGGACAACACCGAATTCTGCATCTTGCGTGGTTTTGCAAATAACTGGTGGACAAAGATTTTCGAAGGCTTTTTGAATTTTATTTCGACTCTCGGTTGGTTTTACATCAGCCCATAATTTAACGGATATTATGGTTTACGCCTCCGAACTTGAATCCAAATGGAATTCATTGGTAATAATTCGATGAACCTTTGTTTTGAGTTCTTCAAATTCACCTTCATTGACAATCATAATATCAGCCTGAGCGATAATTCGACCCAATCCAACATTGAGTTCACGATTATCTCGATCGTGGAAAACATCCTGAGTAAATGCATCATCTTCTCGTCCTCGTAGACGAAGGCGTTCGAATCGGATATGTGGGGCTGCATGAACTGCAACAACTTGCACCTGATCTATTGCCTCTTGAAATGTCTCTACTTCAATCTCACTTCTTGCGCCGTCAATTACCACATTACTCTCGGTTTCATTCCCTAATTTTTCAATAACTCGTTGTGCAATGATTGCTGGTCCAAGCTGTTGGCGGAGTTCAATCATTACTTTTCCTATGGTCTGAGGAGTATACTGGAGTTGTTGACGTGTTGCTTCTTCACGGACTATATCACCCATTACATAGACCGGTATTCCCAAATCTTTTGCAACGGTTGCACCGATGGATTTTCCTGACCCGGGCATCCCACAGAAAATGATTGCTTTTTTTACGGACAACATAACCACGATTTAGGAGATATAATTACTTATACAGATTCTTATCCTTGGAGATGCGCACAATTTCCACATGCTGGAAAGTTGATTCATCAAGAGTCGAAAGTCCTTTCGACAGGGCATGATGAAGGGCGCCTTTCAATACTCGATCTTTCAAATCTCGCCCTGAATAACCTTCAGTTCGTCGGGCAATGGATTCCAAGTCTGCTTCTACTGGCATTGGAAGACTGGAGGAATACTTTTCCAAGATTTTAAGCCGATCGCTTAAATCTGGTAGGGGAAATATGATTTCTTCCTCAAATCGGCTTCGGAGGGCAGGATCTAAGAAGTCACGGCTATTCGTTGCAGCAATTACAACAACCCCCTCTTGATCTTCGACAAGATCGAATTGGGAGATCAGGGAATTCACCACTTCTGTGACATCACCGCGAACTGATTGGAAACCGCGATCAAGACCGATTGAGTCAATTTCATCTATGAACACAATACAGGGTTTCTTTCTGACAATTTCTTCGAAGAGTTTGTTGACTTTATCAGCCCCTGCACCAACATGTTGTCCGATGAGAGAGGTAGCTGTTACATAAGCAAAATCTGTTTGGGTTTCCCAAGCGAGCGCCCGAGCCAACATAGTCTTGCCAGTGCCAGGAGGACCATAGAAGAGTACTCGACGAGGCGCCCACTCGGCTAACCGAGATGGGTCTGCCATGTACTTTTGGATTATGAGGCACTTCGCTTTCGCATCTTCGTGGCCAATAATATCATCGAAGCTCACTTTTCGACCCTTAGTAGGAACCAAGTCAAGGGGTTCAAT
>JAEOTD010000117.1 GCA_016839995.1 Candidatus Hermodarchaeota archaeon | reverse complement strand
CTTCGCAGCTTTTCGATCGCCACGTCGTACATTTCGTACAGCTTTAATCTTGGAATCCTTCGCCTTGGTTTCATACTGACGGCTGCGGATTTCGAGTTTATCGGTGACCCGGTGAATTCGGGCAATGGTGTCTTCTTTGGGTTCAGGTTTTTTCGGAAAGAGTTTTTCCCAGAATTTAGCCATTTGTTTAGCCCTCCTCCTTTAATCGTTCAATTTCCTTTTCTAATTCAGAGACGCGCTTTTCGGGTTCAGGTAGTGAGGTGCCTGTTTCTACTTCAATTTCTGAATCGAGTTCTTTTAGTGCGTCTTTCACTTCGCCATCAGTGACTTCTGTTGAGACCGCCATTCGGTCCATCCCAGCTTCAGCGACTTCTTGAGTCATTTCGAAGTGACGGAGGTTGCCTTCAATTTGATCAACAAGTTTTGCAACCTCAGGAACCTTGACTTGGTTCTTGAGTCCGCCCAGAGCTGAGTTGAGTTGTCCAAGGATTTTGGCAACTTCTCCCATGGCTTCACTCTGACGTAATTGTGTTTGTAATCCTTCAATCCGTAGACGATAGGAGTCTACACTTAAGGCCCATTTTTGGAATCGTAACTGGTGTTGCAGGTACATCCGTGTTGCATCCATATTACCTGCAAGCCGATATTTCTTAGCCCGTTGACGGCTTTTACTCGCTTCTTTTTCGAGCATCTTGCGTTGTAAATCGAGCTTCCGGCAGAAGACATCGAGGCGGAAGATGAGTTTCTTTAAATCGGGTCCGCCGCCCAGCCAAGATGCGAATCTACGAATAGCAGACATTGTCGTTACCTTCCTGTGAATCCTTCAAATCAAACCTATTATACTTTTGGGCTGATGGTCTTTAATTGCACGGTTCCTTGTATCGATTCGCAAAATCCCTAGCACCCGAGAACCCGTAGATAGGGGTTTCAGATTACTCCAAGGTAGCGTAATAACCCGAAAATATGGTAAACGATGGCGATAATTGTACCAATGAAGCCAATCCATTGGAGACCAGTCATAATACTGTGAGGAGACGTGAGGGGAGTACCGGTGTCGTGTTGAAAATCCTTCGGTACTGACTCGGGTCGTTTGCACCCCTTAGGACCGAAGGCGTCGACTTCAGGAAAAATATCGATTTCAACAACACCACGAGTGACTAGTTTTGTGAGCAAATGAACAAACGTATGCTTTTTCATTTTGAGCAGATTTGAAGCAGTGGTTAGGCGAGTTGGATGAGTTATCGAGCTGACAAACCCTGCAGTAATTCGTAGTTTTACGAGTTCACTCCATTGCCTTGCTGCGATCCAAGTGCCGAGGGAGACGAAAATGAAAGGAACCGTAAACCAAGGAATGCTCAAAGCCAAAAGGACACTAAAAGCAATAATCCCTGCTAAGGCGATGGCGACACCAATACCAATAACCATGATATTCCCTTCAGTTAACCGTCCAAAGTTCTTATGATCAAGGCCCATTTCTACCACAAGGTTTGAAGTTGTCTTACGTGTGTTTGGGTGACTTCGTTTACTTATGAATGTATCTATAATTATAATCAATTAATGGTAGAAAGAAATGTCGTCACAGAAATATCCTGATGAGAGGTTCTGAAAAAAAAGGGAAGAATGCAGGGAAATTCCCTGCAGCCAACCGAAAAAGTATGTTGTTTTCAAGTTGTTCTCGTTTGAAACCGAGTAGATTCTTCAAAGTGAGGATTACACTGGGAAGAGGCTCATGAAGTGGAAAGGCCAGAATCCGGTGACTAGCAAGATGTAGATGACAATAATGCTGACGATTGGAACCACAAGATTGTCAAATCCTCGGGGACTGAAGAGTTCAGCAATGGTAGCAACTAGACAAACTATGAGGATGGGAACTAGATACGGAATCGGGTCAATCGCTGCGGGATAAGTGGGATTGAGTACAAGCCAGAAGATTCCAATGAATCCAATAGAGAAAATGAACCCAAAGAGGAACATGGCAATTGTGCCTGCGATACTTTTCTCACCAAAGATTCTGAACTTGTATTTGCCCCATTTACGGCCAATAATGTCAGCAAAGCCGTCTCCGCCGGATAGTGGACCGAAGACGAGGAGCGCTGTAGGAATGAAGATGGCAAATTGGGGAACGTTTGCTATGTCAACTGGAACGTACCAGAAGAAAACTGCTCCAATTATCATAATGATGGTGTAAAAGAGCGTTCCTTTGAGAAGCTCACGGTGGTCTCCGCTTCGAGACATTGTTCGTACGAATTCTTCGTTCTTCACCATACCTGAACCTATACCCAGGAAGAGAACTAGGAAGATTATTGGTACAACAGCGGCAAAATATCGACTATACATATCACCGGAAAATAGAAGCCAAGTGAGGATCCACAAGGGCGCGGCGAAGATATGGATGACTTTTCGTGATACATAGGGGGGAATTGCTTCCCGTTTTCGAAATAT
>JAEOTD010000116.1 GCA_016839995.1 Candidatus Hermodarchaeota archaeon | reverse complement strand
AGCACAGCCCGGGAGGCGCGGTTGAGAAAAGGCTGGATGCGATGTTCGATTACGATAATTGTAATTCCTTGTTGGTGGAGATTTTCCATCGTGGTGATGACTTCGTTTGTAGTTTGGGGATCAAGGCGCGCTGTGGGTTCATCAAAAATGAGAATTGGGGATTGGAGTCCCAGAAACGAAGCAATAACGACCTTTTGCTTTTCTCCACCCGAGAGTGTGTGAGTGCTTCGTTGGTGGAGGTTCGTGGCATTTACTGAGACTAGTGCCCAGTGGATTTTTGATTGAATTAGGTCTGGAGCATTTTGGAAGTTCTCTAGTCCAAATGCGACTTCATTTGTAACCTGGAGCGTAACAAGTTGACTGTCAGGATCTTGCTGAATAAGGCTTATTGAGCGGGCGAGGTGGCGAATTGGTTGGATTTGGGTATTAAGACCTTCAATGGTAATCGTGCCTTGGAAGAGACCTGGATACTCGTTGGGTATGAAGCCAGTGAGACATCGTGCAAGGGTGCTTTTTCCGCTGCCACTGGGTCCTGCGATGATAACGAATTCTCCGGATTTCACTGTTAGATTGATGTTGTATAGCGCGGGATGTGTGGTGCCTTCGTAGGTGTACGTGAGATTGGAAACCCGAATGCTGGGAGCAGATGAGAAGGAACGGGAGTTAGGTGATGACAATACTGACGACCTTCTGAACCCAAAACCATCCAGGATAGTTTTTTGCGACTAGCCTGAGCCCATCCTCCATAACAAGGATTATTTCGTCATCACTTTGAACTTCTTCAAGGGAAAACGAAGCCCGATATCCATCTGAGGAAACCACCAATAGAGTGTTAGCAGAATCCAACGGGTGTGCATCATCTAAGATTGTAACCAATTGAATTCCGGTGTAATTCTGGGGAGGAAGATGAGTGATGGAGCCAATGAGCTGAGCTTCGAAGGTGACTTCTTGATCGGAGTATGAGAAATAGGAAAATCTTAGGGGCTGTGCTACTTGACCGACAACCTCACAACTATATGGATCAAGAACAGGACGCCAGACGAAGACTGCATATAGACTTGCTCCAAAGGCGATAGCAATCAGGAAGATGAGTGCAGAAATGCGGTATGGACCAAGTCGTCGCCAGACGGAGCCCTGTGACTTTATCGTAGTGCTAGCTGCTGAGCGGTACACGTGGGATTCCAAGACAAGATATGTCGTAGCATGTCCAAAATAACCCCCAAAGATAATGCCAGATGAGAATGCTAGGATAATGAGGAGGACAAGGAAAATGAGTGGAGCGCCGGAGAAGAAGAAAAGTTGAAAGATAATGACATTGGAGGCTGCTGCAAACCCGCTGATGATACACCAGAGGGGTAGTGAATCTCGTTGCCCGATGGCATAAAATCCAATGTCAATAATCAATCCTTGAATTAGACTGACAAGCACAACAACGATGCCATGGGTACTACCAGTGAAGAATTCAACGAGCCCCTTAAGGAGACCCGTAGCAGTTGCGGATCCAGTTTTTCGAATTAGCCCAGCAGCTAGAACAATCCAGAAGACATGAAGACCACTGAGAAATTGTCCAGCACCAAAGGGTGTTCCGACTGTGGTATTCAAGAGGAGTCCTAGATACCCCACAAAAGTACTTAGTGCGCCTCCCAAGGCACTAAGAACGGCAATGGTGACCAAATCACGTGTCGTGAAATAGTAGGAGGGGGACGAGTTGTTCATAATGTCACCATATTTTCGTGATTATGGGGGGAAGCTATCTCGAATGATTTCAATAGTGGCTACGTTCTTTACCCACCGGGCGCTTGCACTACTGAACCAGGTGGGATTGGTTGTTTGGTTGGCATCCGAATTGCTGTAAGAACCATCTGGGGCGAGGAAGGCGAGTCTTGGTCCATCTGCCCATGCTGGCACCATGGTGCCATTATAGACATAGGCAAGGATAAGGTCACCTTGAAGAGCATGAACAGATGCATTGGGGTAGAGGTTGTAATGAGCAAAGGATTGTGTCCATCCATCTGAAGCAGTTACGTTGACGATATCATTGTCATGAATTGTGGTGACAAGCTCAACGAGTGCCGAGAGGAGAACACCTCGATAGGTGCCATTACCACCCCAATTGCCACCGGACTTCTGATAGGCTGTAAATGCTTCGAGATTGTTCATCAATGCCAAATCGACAAGGTAAACGTCTTGTTCATCTGTTCCTTCGATGACTTTCACATGAAATGATCCACCAATATAGACATCCTCGATAACCTCAATAGAGGCGACATTCTTAACCCATCGCGCGCCTGCACTGCCAAAGTACCAGGCCGGGTGGGTAGTTTGATTGGCATCATCATTGCTGAAAGCACCATCAGTAGGTATAAAGACTGTACGTGGACCGTCACCCCAAGTTGTAGGTGTTGTGTCATTGAAAGAATAGGCTAGGATGAGGTTGCCTTGTATGGTTGTGAAGGAGGTATTGGGGTAAAGGTTATAGTAAGCATAGTATTGGATCCAGCCATCGATTGCATTGACTCGAACCACATCGTTTTCATCCATACCACCTACTAGCTCAACCAACGAACTCAATGTGACTCCCACATAGGTTCCAGCATCGCGCCAGTTTTGGAAGCGATTCTGGGAAGACGAATCCCCTGAAGTTGGGGTCATATCGACTAAAGATTCAAAATCAAGGTCAACTGTCGTCCCACCTTTGACGATTTGTACATCAGCTTCTCCGACGAGTTGATTAGGCGATGGGAGAGGTAACAAGCTGAGACCAATGATGGTGCCTGCTGAAACGATTATCGCGATGAGTACGATTCCGAGTCCAAGTTTCATTTCACTATTGGAGGAAGTCATGTTGATACACTTTAGAACGGATTAGCATTTACTAAGATATGCACGAATGTGCATATCATGTGTGTGCTCAATTTAGAACCTCTTAAGCGTTACGCTTGAAAGATAAGAGTAACAAAAAAGGAGGTAGTGGACACCGAGGACGAAAAGGCGAACCTTTTATTTTCGGTGCCAAAGTTCTTCTCGTCGCTTTTTATCTAATTGCGGTAGATCATTCCAGAATATGGATTTACTTTTGATGGGAGCCACTTGTTTAAGCTTAAAGACGCCCATCGCCACGATGTTAATGAATAGAATGTTCAGGAGCACCAAGAGGAAACTAAGTCCTGCAATTGTAAGTTCAACACCAAAGAGCGCTAGGTTGCCAAGACTCAACATGAGCAATGCATAGACAAGATTCATTCCCGCGTTCACGGCAGGAGGCATCAACGAGGCTGCAATAGCAACACCCACGAGGCTGCCGATGTCACCTCGTGTCGCTGCGAGAGCGACACCTGCCCCAGAGGCTGCTGCAACTACAATTCCGAGAATGAGTAGCCATAATGAAGCCCGTGCAATCATTTCTGCGGTAGGCCATGGCCACGACCAAGTAGGAAGAAGCGCGAGGGGCATTAGAATAGCACCCATAATAAGCCCCATTATAACAGCAATTACTAGACCCAAGGCCTCGTTCATAATGCCTGCTTGTACAAGGCGTCTGTCTTTGATGACAGCTCCGAAACTGAGTCCTAGGATCGGCCCCATCAATGGCGCTAAGAGCATGCTAGCGACAATGATGACCGGGTTATTGGTGGCCAAGCCGATTGCGGCAATGATACAAGAGACGACTAAGAGGGCTAAGAAGTCAAATGAAAGTCGTGTCCCTGAGGCGATTTTACTGTAGATTTCTTCAACGGAGAGCCGTTCAGTGGGAGCAATTGTCACTTCTTCTTCCGGCAGCGGTTTACTGGCTTCAACTGGTAACACGTCAATGATACCATAGTGTACGCCAACGCCTATGGCTTCAATATCGGCGAGAATTTGGGAACTACGGGCATCTGAGACACGAAAGATCAGCATAAATCCTGGAGTGGTATGGATTTTTGCGATGTTGCGGATTTGAGCCTTCTCTTCGAGAAATTCCATGACTTGTCCGACTTTTTCTTCGGGGAGTGATATCTGAAATTGACGCATAGTGATTCCCCCGCTCGAATACGAGCGTCTACCCCCCTCAGGGTATCTGCGTATAAGGCTTCCGATTTTGACCTAAAATCGAAACGGGTCTGTGAAATTCGGAATGGCAGAACGCTTAATTAGCTGTGGCGCAGTATTGCGTTGTATCCGCCCAAACCAAAAGGATAAACCAGCAATCCATGGTGGAGAATTGTGAAATCTGGAAACATGCTCATCAAAAACGGCTTTGTCGTTGACCCGAAAAACGATATTCATGAAGTAAAGGACATAGCAATCCAAGATGGGAAAATTGTAGACTCTGTTGACCCTGAATCAGCTGAAATCATAGATGCTGAAGGTCGCATGGTTGTCGCTGGTGGTGTTGAAATCCATGCGCATCTCGCCACACCTAAAGTCGATTCTGGACGTGTTCTCCGATGTGATCAATCCCGGATGGACCCTTACACATACTCTGATATCTGTCGCGCCGGCGTCTGGGCCAGTGTTCCACCCACCTTCATGACGGGATACAAGTATTCACAGATGGGTTATACCTTTGTTACAGAAGCCGCTTCAGCAGGCCTCGTCGCTCGACACACTCACGAAGAGCTTTCCGAGATTCAGCCACATGATAAGATGATGTTCCCGCTGTTTGGTAACTACCAGCTAATCATGGATTATTCACGCGATAAGAACTATGAGAAGCTCGCAGCATTTGTAGCATGGATGCTTTCAGCGACCAAGGGCTGGGCTATCAAAGCTGTGAACCCCACAGGAGTCTGTGATTGGAGCTGGGGTGGGAACGTTGAAAACCTTGATGAACAAATTGCCTGTTTCGACGTGACCCCACGAGATGCCGTTACAGGTTTGTTGGAAGGTGCAGAGAGACTGGTTCTTCCCCATGCCCTGCATTTGCATGCTAACATGTTGGGGCGACCTGGAAACACGGACATTACGATTGAAACCATGGAGTTAGCAAGCAATCGTCCTGCAACGAAACGTGAATCGGGTTATAATCTCCACATGACACATATTCAATTCCACTCCTACGGTGGGGATAGTTTTGTCACTTTCAAGAGTGGAGCTGAACCCATCGCAAAATACCTCAAAAGCCACAAGAATGTCAGCTGTGATTTGGGCCAAATCGTGTTTTCGGATACAACCACAATGACAGCCGATGGTCCCTGGGAATGGATTCTCCGTGGTATCACGGGAAGCCGGTGGATCAACGATGACATTGAGGTTGAGTGTGGTGGAGGCGTGGTGCCTTACGTCTTCAAGAAGAGCTCACGGGTCAATGCAATCCAATGGGGTATTGGACTCGAAATTGCCCTAATGGTCAATGATCCATGGCGAGTGATTCCCAGTACTGATCACCCAAACGCTGGCACCTTCATTAATTACCCATCGATTGCAGCTTGGCTGATGAGTAAGAAGGCGAGAGAAGCTGTCCTAGCCGATATTAAACGCTCTGCGAAGAAACGAATGGATCTGCCTGCAATTGACACAGAATGGACCATGAAACAGTATATCACTTCAACTCGAGCGGGTCCTGCAAAAATTCTTGGTCTCCCGAATAAAGGCCACTTGGGTGTGGGAGCAGATGCCGATGTTGGAATCTATGATCTTGATCCTGCGGAAGATTTTGCGACGCACCCTGAGAAATTAATCCGGGGACTCATTCAGGCCTGGATGACGATCAAAGACGGGCGTATTGTACAAAAAGAAGGCAAGATGGTTGCTACACCAAAGGGGAGCACCCATTGGATTGATGCACAAATCGAACCCGACTTGGCTAAGGAAGTTGAGAAGGATATTCGCGAGAAATTCATGAGCTCGTATACTATTGCCTTCGAGAATTATCCTGTATCCAAACGATACCTACACCGCTCTGCCGCCGTCAAACTCGAGGCTAGCAGCTAAACCCAAGGCTATTCAAATCGTAAAAATTTATAACCCTAAGTTGTATGATTTCTTTCGTTCCAGCAAGTAACTAAGGATTCATGAGCTGGAGTGAGGGTATACAGAAATGTCGAAGGTTCGAGACTTTACACCAGCTGATGCAGCGAGTCTAGCCAAGTGCATTAATGAAAGTGAAGGTGGCTGGCCAGGAGGGATAACAGGAGGGGTGGCATACACCACAGAGCACATGATTGAAGATTATAAGCGAGAAGTAATCTTAGCCTGGTTAGTTGCTGTGACTAAAGAGAATCAAGTTGCTGGCATTTCAACGTTAATTCCTCACTTCGACGATCCTGAAGCCGCATATCTTGGGTTTTTGAATGTTGGTGATTCACACCGGAAAAAGGGTTTTGGGAAAGCCCTGTTAGTTGAGTCGGTCAATCGGGTTACAGCTGAAGGACTCAAACGGCTTTTCTTACACACCTGGGGTGGAAATCTAAACGCAGTTCCCGTGTATAAGCGAACCGGATTCTTCTGGCGTCCAGAAACCCAGGTTCTAATGGAAAATTACATCCCCACCATTCTCAAACTACCCATCGCCCAAGATTTCTTCAATCAACACGATTGGTATAAAACCTATTCCCGGAAAATTGAACTTAAACCAGATGAAATGAAACATCGCGATCTGAATGTGTACGAACATCGATGGGAAACCGAGAACGAATTTCTACGAATTATCATTGATCGCGAGAGTAGGGGCCCAACCCTCATTGAAAATAACGAGTTGTTAGTAGAATGTTGGATAGCCGATGCAGAATCAGCGTTGGGACTACCTATCCCTGTTGCATGGATGATTCAGAATAAGAATCCCACTTCACCCCTTGAGTGCAAATTGACCGTGAAATTACCTAAAGGTTTCGAACTGGTAGAGGCTCCTTCAACTTCGATTATTGTTCCACCAAATAAGTCGGTTACACTCAATGGTGTGATTCAAGGACAAGTGACTATTGTTCCACCACCGGAAGATCACCCTGCGCTATCTATTGTTTCTAAGCTATCACTCGGGAAAACCCCCGTTCAACTGGAAACAGGAATACGTGCTAAACATCCGATTCAGGTGTCTACAATTCCACCCTCATTGTGGTGTCGACCTGGGAAACCCCTTATGATAGCCATCGCGCTTAAAAGTAATCTTAAGCACGCGACGAAAGGCCGTTTGTTTATTCGCCCCCCACGTGGGATCCAAGTGGAACAAAAAGAGTTTGACATTCAGCTAAAATCAGAGCGTCATTCCGGTGTGCAGTTTACGGGAGTTGTGGATTCATCTTTAGGCACAGTTGCGTTACCAATCAAGGTTCACGCTGAACTGGATATCCAAGGAGACACACTCAAAACGCGAACGGAAACGATATTTCTACACTGCCTTGATGATGGGGGAGTCCTAGTGACACCTTTTCAGGATAACCAGCGCCTCCAAGTTCACACTGAGCGCTTACACTTCTCAATAAATCTATCAAAGGGAGCCCATATCGATAACCTTGCTAACCGATTGACTGGTCGAGTCCAAATTCGGTCGATTTCCCGAGACGGCCTGGGTCCTCCGTTTTTACCTTCGGAACAGATGCGGACTCATTTCAAGCATCGCATTGACGAATCAGCAGACGGAACTAAACGGATTACCACTTGGATGACTTGTCAACGATACTCAGGACTGATTTTTTCCAAGGCTTTCGTATTGACCCCAAATTCTTCAACCATCGGAATTGAATATGGATTTGAGAACACTGACCCGAAAAAAACCCACGAAGTTCGCATTAACATGGGAAGTATTCCAGGATTGTGGGATCACCTTCATGTCCTCCCACTCAAAACCGGGTTACTCCGTGAAGAATTTATAGAGGATGAATTCTTTTCTTCCGACCGAGAAATTCCTAAAAAGCGAGAAGAATGGAAAGAAACCTGGTATT
>JAEOTD010000115.1 GCA_016839995.1 Candidatus Hermodarchaeota archaeon | reverse complement strand
CTTCATTGGCGTACAGCCACCCTGTTCCAGTGGTCACTATGAGGAGTTCGGGTTGTTCTGGACCGGTATACCGATTCCAAGGTGAGACTTCAAATCGTTCACGAATGAACTCAAGTCGATCTAAGAGAGCTTGGTGATTTTTAGGTGGAAAAGGAATATTGAGAAGTGGGTTTGTACGATCGAAGGTGGCTTCCCGGGGTTCCCGGAGGACTGGATCCAGTCGGAAGACTTGCTGACTATGAGCCAGCCGGGTTGTGATTCGTATCATAAAGGGGATGCCAAACCGTTCTGAGAGGTCTAACGCATAAGGAATCATGTCTTTCGCTTCTTGATGAGTAGAAGGTTCCAAGACGGGTATATTCGCATAATGACCGAGTGCCCGCGTATCGGATTCGGTGGTGGAACTGTGGGCGTGAGGGTCGTCAGCTACGATGAGGAGCAATCCTCCTTGTCCATGACCTGTGTATGCTACATTGATTAGGGTGTCAAGGAGTACAAAGAGCCCGTTTTGTTTCATGGAGGTCACGGCTCGGAGTCCACTCCATGCTGCGGCAAGAGCGACCTCAAAGGCAACCTTTTCGTTGGTGCTCCACTCCACATACAAGTTCCACTCAGTGGCAATATCCGCTAAGTTTTCTAAGATTTCAGAGGCCGGGGTTCCTGGATACGAGGTAGCAACCTGAATATTTCCCTCTAAGAGTCCCCTTGCAATGGCGGCATTTCCCATACCCAGAACCCAAGTCTTTTCTTTGCCAGCCATTACGGGATTAACCACTCGGGAGACACTCCTAGTTACATCACATCATACTGGTGAACCGCTTTTTTAAATGACGCATCATTGAAAGGAAGCCATTCTACTGAGCCTTTATGGTCTTTCTCTTACATCAAGTAGTTGGTACAATATCGAAGGGAATTCGATGTGGGAGAGTTGGAAACTGCTTTAGTCTGATTTTCGGTTTTTATAGATGAGCCAACCGAGTACAAGTACCCCAACGGGGATAGCGAATAAGATGAAGGCCCACATTACGACAGTAATCCATACGTATGCGAAGTATCCATAGGTTAGACTTCCAAATGGTGTCCACCAATTGCCGTCAATGAAGACCTTGATACATACTCCGATGAAGAGGAGAAAACTGAATCCACCACTGCCACTTTCTCGTTTTCGAGGACTGGGGCGTTTTAATTGTGCTTTGATTTCTGCCTTCAGTTCAGGGGAGAAAACTCCAAACCAAATAATGGCTATGAAAAGTCCTATTACCCCCAAGGTTGGCAGAACTATAAACAGAAGGACCCAGAGACACAGGAAGAGGCACCATAAGAGACCGGTTCCCAGTGAAAATTGATCGAAGGTCCATGAGCCGAATCCACCGATGGCGGAAGTAGCGATATACCAGTTGAATGTCAGTATGAATCCGATTACCGCTCCGACTATTATTAAACCGAATATTGCTAAGAGATACCAATATCGACTAGCAAGACTCCCCCAAAAGGAGTCTTCGCTAGTTTCTGCAGTTTTTTCTTCACTTGTCATTCTAATCACTTAATTGGTGATGAGGTTAGTCGTGTATTACGTAAATTCATCTTATAAACTGAAGCGTTCTACGAACCCTTATAATCTGTCAGCCTAAAGGTCTTGTAGACGTCTTGCGGGGCAATATCTATGGCTGATACAATTGACCGTGTAATTTCTGACCGGCTCGAAGTACTTTCCCGATCCATTTTCCCAGTGAATTACGTTTTCTCGAAAACCTATGAGTATGCTATCAAACATCGAGACTGTGCAATGACCATAGCAACGAAATCCGGTACACAAGTGAATTTCACGGAACCAGTCAAAATCCATCCCAAGCTTCTGGAACGAGAAGGTCCCTTTGCTTATCGGAAACGCCTCTATTATGTGAAAGAACTGAATATTCTGGATAGCTTTCTTGTTATTACTAATGACCAACTTGAGCTTCCCCACAAAGACGATCCGAAAACAGATGTCAAATTCTTTGTGAAAGCTGTGAAGCCATACATCACCGCGGTTGATGATATCATCCGACGGCGTTTTGGGACGATTGTCATTCGAATTTCAACCCGTGACAAACCATTAGTGTTACACCGTCAAACCGTGAAAGGTAAGCAGACTCTCACGGCAAATGAACTCCTCGCTGAAATGAACACCCCAATGGAACTTCGACTAGCGCTTAAGGAAGTCCTCTTTCGAACGAAACCCGATGCGACTCCAGCCAAGAGCAAAAAACAAAAATCTTCCAAGGAGATTCGCGCATCCTTTTTGACCTTAGAAGATGGACGCATTATTCTCTATTCAGAAGGAGCAATTCAAGCTCAGGAATTCGTGGAATTAGGAAAAGTCCCCTACCAGTTTGAAAATATTGACGGCCCGGTACCTGCACGCCAAATCATCACCAGCTTCCTTCAACTTGAAAACAAGACTGTCGCCCAACTTCTAGAGGAATTCAGTGAACTTGCCTTCCTCCCGTTCTTCTTCGACTTGTACCTGGAACAGGGTGGACCCCCAATTCGTAATGTCGCGCTTTTTGATGGACAACTCATTATTGGGCAAACTCCTGAATCAAATGTGCGGGAAGGCGCTTTCGAGATTTTTGTGGCAAAGAAGGGTGTTGATAAACTCCTCTCCGAATAGTTCATAGCAATACTTCTCTGCGTACCAGCAACTTTTTGGGAGTCCTTCCCCTTTTTGCCCATAAGGCGAATTATATGGCGAAATCCTGGAAAATGGATGCCCTTAATGCCATCTTCTCACCATCCAGTATTGCCATTATTGGAGCATCTGACAAACCTCGGAAATTAGGGAACCTCACACTCCGAGCGTTAACAGCGTCAGGATTTGAAGGGCAAATCTTCCTTGTTCACCCATATCTGAAAACAATCAGTAATCAGGAAGTGTATGCGCGAGTCCAGGATATTCCCGAGCCCATTGATTTAGCCCTCGTTGCAGTTCAAAGCCCGAATGTTCCTAGAGTACTTGAGGATTGTGCAGAAAAGGACATACACGGAGCAGTGGTCTATTCCGCTGGATTCAAAGAATTAGGTGAACTTGGCCAAAGGCTTGAAACACAAATTGCTCATATCGCTAATGAGGCAAAAATTGGTGTGATCGGTCCCAACTGTTTGGGTATTGGGAACATCCACTTGAAGCTTAATGCCACATTCTTTCCATATCCAGCTCCCATTCCAGCTGGAAGGGTCTCGATGATCAGCCAAAGCGGGGGAGTTGCAGGTTTGCTTCATTACGCTGCAGTTGATGTCCAGCTTGGACTCGCCAAGTTTGCCAGTATCGGGAACCGAGTCAACCTGGATTTCGCTGACTTTCTGGAATACTTCAAAGATGATGCTCACACAGACATAGTTTGTCTCTTCATCGAGGGTACCGAAGATGCCCGTCGACTCATTACAATAGCCAAACAGGTTTCACTCCTCAAGCCAATCCTTGCATACAAGGTTGGAAAAACCCCTGCAGCCCAACGAGCAACAAAAAGCCATACAGGAAGTCTTGCAGGTCGAGGCGAGCTGTATAGTTCTGCCTTCCGCCAAGCAGGGATTCAAGAAGTTGCAGGAATTTCCGAACTCGTTGATACAGCTAAGGCCCTGTCAATCCTAAAGTATCTACCTAAAGGAAATCGAGTGGCATTAGTCACTCATACCCTTGGTCCAACAATAATCGCAGCAGAAATCCTAGAGGAACTGGATATTGAGCTCCCTCCCCCCGACGTTCAAACCGTCAAAGGAATTCAAAAAGCCATGGCATTACCCGTTGCGATTCCAATCGATAATCCAATAGATTTGCTAGCACTGGGGTGGGCACGACCGAACATCTTTGCAGAAGCGCTCCGTCTTGCGGCTCTTGGAGACCAATATGATGCTTTCCTCACTGTATTTGCACCTAATTTCCAAGAAGATATTGGCGGCGGAACACCAACCAAGGAATTGCTTGAGGTAACGAAAACCACCAAGAAACCAATCATAGCGGTGCTAAATTCTCCAATTAGCCACCCTCCACCAGAAAAGCAGGTTTTAGAAGCAGGTGGCATTCCCGTATTTGCTTCCCCAGCAAGAGGCGCGAAGGCGTTAGCAAACATCATTCAGTTTACCCGGTCACAGCAACCGAAATGAACCTGATTTTCGTCGAAAACTGAGAATGACTTCGGAATAATTATAGCTCGCCGATACGAGCTATAAACTGGTTCTATTTCGGGAGACTGAGATAAGAACTAGGCTTGAGACTGCGGGTGCAACTATGAGTAAATCCAGTCGAAGTACTAGACAAAAGAAGAAAACCCCCAAACGGCGAAGGGCAAATGTCGAAACGCCGGAGGATTTACCAGAGGCAATAACGTGGCTCCGAAAAGTGTTGGCTACCTCATACTCAATGAACGAAGAAGGAATTATCCGATTGAAAGACCAATTTGATCAAATATTTGATGACCATATTTTAGAATTTGATCGAAAACTTCAGAAGGCGAATCTTAAGAATAATGAGAGTGCTCAAGAATTTATTGCGGCAAAAGAAATCCTTGGACATCTTCTAGCAGTGTGTAAGTATCTGGAACGGATTCTCGATGTCCGAAGATTGAAAGAAAGTAAGAGAACACGTCAACGTGGTTCGGGTGCAC
This sequence comes from Candidatus Hermodarchaeota archaeon, assembly GCA_016839995.1. GTDB lineage: Archaea > Asgardarchaeota > Hermodarchaeia > Hermodarchaeales > Hermodarchaeaceae > Hermodarchaeum. The sequence goes on along the minus strand of JAEOTD010000115.1, from coordinate 5,048 downwards.
TTTCGCGAACCCTGCATAAGGAACTAACACAAGAATTACGAATATTTTCAAGAAGATTAGAGGATACCCAATCCATTCAAATGCAGTAAGAATTCAAGAAAACAACTCTTTGCTAATTACACCTTGGTGATCCTTTCAAGAGAGCGTAATCAGCTTTTACTCCATTTTCTATGTATTGATTCATCTGAGTGCCAAAGGGACGAGTTAGCAAAACCCTTTTGGGAATTCAATACAATTGGAGTTTTTAGAATAGAATGGATATACATTCTTGTTATTGTACCACAAACAATGGAAGGCTGAACTAATGACGGGCATATCTTCACTAATAGGATCTATACAGAAGAACCAAGCAGTCGTAGAGGAGCTCATGGCTACAACTCAACGTGAATTAACTGCGATTCTTACACAAATCAACAAACTTCAGGAAAAAGCTGCACAGCTCCAAGAAGATTGGGAAGAACGACATGCAAATGAGGAGGAACTGACAGGTGAAGTTTCATCATTGGAAGGAGAGCTCTCTGCAGAGAGTGAAGAACGAGGTAAACTCGAATCAACGAGTACTTCTCAGCAGAAAGTTATCATCGAAGCGAAAGCTGAACGAGAAAAAATTCAGCGCGAACTTGCTGAGGTTGAAAATCGACTAGAAACCGCTGAAGATGAAATTCGGAATATTGACCGGGCACTCCGAGACGCAGAGAAAAACATGGTCAACGTAGATGAGAAGCTCAGTTCCTCTGACGAGAAGTTAGCAGACCAACTTCAAACCATCGCTTCACAGGTCACCGAAGCGCGTGAAGAAGCAGAACTACAGGAATCTAAGTACAAGGCCTTACGTTATCTGTTACAAAAAGGCATTATTTCGATGCCCGAAGCCAAGGTGGCTGCTGAACTCCAAGGGAAGGATACGACCACCTTAGATCATCTTCAAAAAACCACATTCATTGGACGATTCAAGGTGCGCGAGATCATCATACAGATGGCTGAACGAAAAATCGTCAGGTTTGACAAGGGAACAGGTCAAGTAAAGGTGCTGAAAACCATCGATTTGTGAGAAAGGTGAGAAAAAGTGTCTGAGATTAAACAACTCCAACAAATACTTGAACAGAACCAAGCGCGAATGAAAGCTTTACGTGAAGCCTTCCGAAGCCAAATGACTGCACTAGTCAATGAGGTGACCACCATACTTCAGAACCTAACCCGTGTTGAACGGGAATTCCAATTATCTGATTCCCGTCTTGAAGAACAGCAGGCTTTGATTAGCCATAGCCAAGAGCAGTTGGCACAATTACGCGAATCCGGATCCGCACTAGAAGCGAAAATTGCTGGATTATATACCGAATTGAGTGCTCAACAGGAACAGATCAGTATGCTGAAAGCTACCCTAATGGAGAAATCGGGGCGATGGGAAACTGTTGAGGCGGACCTTACACAACGAAAAGCAGGCCTCGAATCAAAGCAGAAGCTCTTAGAAGAGAAGCAAACAGAATTGGGGCGCTTACAGGCGGGTAAGGAACAAGAACTCACCAGACAGAAAGAAGCACTATCTGAAGCTAAAAACCAAATCAAACAGGTCAAAAAGGAAAATCCTGTTGCCGATTACCTCCTATCCGAGGCCCACGAACCCCCAGAAATGGATATTCTTGCAGTGTTAATTCATCAAAAAGAGGTTCCCGTCGATGAGATTAAACGCATAGCGAAATCTCCTCCAGCGATTACTACGCGGGTCCTTAAGGAAATGGAGAATAAAGGAATCCTCGAACTGACAGGTTCAGATACTGCACGACTAGCCATCACATTAGAGCCATTGTCCTCTTAGGATAGCAAAGGCTTTAGAGTCCGGACGTCTGTTAAGGGGGAAATGGATGGTCGGACTTTGCGTTCTGAAATGGAAAAACAAGAGACAAAGCGGGATAAGAAAACAAAGTCCACCTCATATCCTGAACGGCAACTAGCGAAAATGCTGAAAAGCCGCCCACTCAAAATTCCCGAAACTAATCATCACCTCATCATTGGTGATAGTCGTCGCATGCATGAGATTGCAGACGAGTCTGTTCATTTGATTGTAACTTCACCTCCCTACCCCATGATTGAATTATGGGATGACTTGTTTTCAAAAATGGGTTGTACTGATTTCCAAACCATGCATGTGTATCTTGCACAGGTGTGGAGTGAATGTTACCGAATTCTCATGGATGGAGGAATCGCCTGCATTAATATTGGTGATGCCCTTCGGAAAATCGATGACACCTTCCAGTTATATCCCAATCACGTTAAAGTCATCGAACATTGTGAAGCCTTGGGATTTATCACACTTCCTTACATATTGTGGAAAAAACCCACAACACGGGCGAATGCCTTCCTTGGCTCCGGGTTCATTCCACCAAACGCGTATGTCACTCAAGATTGTGAGTTCATTCTCCTATTTCGAAAGGGTCAAACCCGTCCCTTCCCACCAAAAGACTTGATCCGATATGCAAGTCATTATACGATTAAAGAACGGAACACATGGTTCAGTCAAATCTGGCAACTCCCAGGAGCTCGACAAAAGAATAGGCACGTGTCACGACGTGTCGCCGCGTTTCCTGAAGAAGTCGCATATCGCCTAATTCGAATGTTTTCGATTATTGGAGATACAGTCGTTGATCCCTTCTTAGGCACAGGAACCACAATGAAGGTCGCAAAAGAAACGCACCGAAATAGTATAGGCTATGAAATTGATGAAAAGCTAGTTCCTGTCATCGAAACTCGACTCAGTGATACTGATTCACTCAAGCCCTCACGTCGACGAAAGGTAGTAGAAGGATTACAAATTAGCCATCAGGCCGATACGCACTAGCCATAGACATATTACTTCATTATGGCAACTTCTTACAGGCAAGGGTTCATCCATGATTTGTGCGATTGGAAATATCAACATGGATTGGATATGTAAACTATCCCATCTTCCAACTCCAGATGAGAAAACAAACATTCAATCATTAACTATTTTTCCTGGTGGAGCTGCAGGCAACTTTGCCACTAGCCTAGCACGACTTGGGTCTCCGGTTGGTATTTTTGGACATATTGGAGATGATGCTGAAGGTCACGAAGCAATTCGCACGCTCCAATCAGAACACGTTGACACCTCCCGAGTCATTCTAGAAAATGATCTTCCTACAGGATTGGTCATTATCCTCGTTGGTGAAGAAGGTCAAACCATGAAGCTTCGCTATCGGGGAGCAAATACACGTCTCTCTCCACAAGACATCACACCAGCATTGTTGAAGGATATCCAAATTACATATGCAGCTAGTGTTTCGATTCCAATCGCCCAACAAGTAGCCACCGTAAGTCAGAAAGTAGGCGCAAAATCTGCGATTGACGTCGGTGAAGAATTGACCAAGCAATCTCTGGATGATGTCCGGGACTTAATTTGCAGTTTTTCAATTGTGTTCATGAACCAAGTCGTCTTTGAACGAATATTCAAGCAGAACCCCACCCTCTCAAATGTCCAAGCAGAAATTGGAGGGAACCTCGAAGTGTTGAACATAACATTGGGACGCAAAGGTTCTATCACGGCTACTAATACAACCGTCTTCAAGACTCCTGCCTTCGTCGTTAATGCCGTGGATACCACTGGAGCAGGAGACGCTTTTGCAGCAGGATTCATCCACTACTTCCATCAACAGACACCCCTTCAAGAAGCAGCCAAAAGAGCAGCAGCATGTGCTGCCTTACAAATCACTGCTCCGGGTGGCAGAGCGGGGTTACCCACTGCCCAACAAGTAGAAGCCTTCATTCAAACTGAGAAACGGAAGAAATGAACAAAGCCAACCTTAGGGTACAAAAGTTATAATTACAGCTTTCTTGGATTTGGAAGCAATCTTTTCAGAGAAGGAGCCCAAGAACCTACCAATTCGTCCAGGTTTACGATGGGCACCTAACACAATAAGATCCACTTGCTCTTTTTCTGCAAACTCAATTGTTTCCTCATCGATATTTTGACCCGCTAGATGCTTGGGAGTCAGAGTAAGGCCGGTTTGTTCAGAGAAGATGGAGATATCGTCCATAAACACTTCACGCTGAACCTTAATTTCCGGAGAGCCCAAAGGAGCAGAGTTCTTTACAGCCGGATAATGGGTGAGATTCAAAGCAATTAATTCAGCATTTTTCCCTGCAGAACTGTTCTTTAACGCTGCAGCTAACCGAAGAGCAACTTGGTCTTTACTGGTACTACGAATCGGTAACAAAATCTTGTTCAAATCGGTTTTGTAATCCTTGGAAAAATCTTCTAACCATGAAGCCACAATGATGACAGGAATAGTACTCTTTCGGGCGACCCGCCGGGCAGTAGAACCCAATAGGCGTTTATGACCCAATGTATACGCGACAGACATAACAATTAGGTCACAGGCTTCTTCCGTACTAGATTTGAGAATGGCATCAGAAGCACGTACGCGTTTGACCTTTTCCTCATCATAGGCTACATTGAGTGACTCAGCAAGTTTTATCGAATAATCTATTAACCGGTCAACGTCTTTTAATTTGGATCGACGAATGCGTTCTCGACAATGAAGTAACGAAACTTTAGCCTTGGATTTCTCTGCGAGGTTGAAAGCGAACTGAATTCCATTCACTTCCCCGGGAAATCCTTGAAGCGGTACAAGAATCCGGGTCATCTTGGGCTCTGTCCATTCTTTCGCGCATAAAAAACTCACATTGACCGACTCCATGATTTCTCGTTGATGACGTTGGGTCAGTATAAAAAGTGTATGGGTGTTTTAAATTGAATTAAATCCGACTTAACCCTTGGGTCCCTAAGAAATTCGGCGTGTCGCATTCTTAATAGCCGATTGTAATTCGGTGAAAGTGAGTTCATCTGAAAACACTGGCACATTATCCATGTCTTCAAGGCTAATTGAGAGGAGATACCATATCGCCTTCACAATCGATTCACGGATCTGTTTGTCGGAACCCTTAATGACATCTTGGAAGAGCTTGTCCAAGGTTCGGCTTGCATGGGTAGTCTTCTTCTGACCGTGGATAGCGAGATAGACTGGAGTCCATCG
>JAEOTD010000114.1 GCA_016839995.1 Candidatus Hermodarchaeota archaeon | reverse complement strand
CCTTTTGGGCACAAATCACACCAAAATCTGCCTGAATTGACGGCAAGAGAGTAATCGGCATCCCAGTGAAAGGACAATCGATGACTTTGGCTTTATCCTTCCGGAGCTGGGTTTTCTCCATCATATCCGTCCCTATCATATGCCGAATCGGCATGAAAGGCACATTCAACGCCCCACCCAAAAACCGCAACGCCATGGCAAGATTCGAATAGTCTTCAAATTTCACTTTCCCTTCCTTTGAACGTCTCCGAAGATTCGGAGCAAGACCAAGCGCTTCAATGGCAAAGAAAGCAACCTCAAATTCCAAGCAAACCTCGGCACCGACCATGATTTCTTGGATAGAAAGAATGTTTCTTTCTATCGGTCAAGATCATGTTCACTGCCACATGTCATAATTCTTAGATTGCTTTTTTTCTGTCGGATGAGTTCCATGGCAAAGGCTTCTGGGGGTCGTTGGTATCCGAAACCACCCCACGCGATGTGTGAGCCGTTAGGCACCATTTTTGCTGCTTCTTCAAGAGTGATTCGTTTGTCTTCGATTTCAGACATAAGATCCACCATTAATGCGAATCAACACAAAGAGTGGTATTGCCCGTATAAAGACTTACTTCTCGAATAATTCCTCATCAATTTGGAGTCTTATCCTAGTAATGTCACTTTCTTTTTGAGTCGAGAGCCAGTTCTTCACGAGTGTGCTTTTCGTTTCGTCATTTGGCAGAGCCATTGGAGCCCACCGAATTGCATCGTCATTACTTCGGGTTTCCGCGTGTCTTTGGACACTAACTCTTTTGGAACTTGGATAATAGAAGAGGGAAACAACATTTTCTCTCATTTCAATTCCGAGGTCTCTACATAGTTGCATTTCTCCAGCTAGTAATTTGTGAGGATTCTTCGCGATAATGGTTTTCAGTCTCAAAGCTGCTTCTGTAATATCTGAGTCAGACGAATGTGATAACTTCTCTAGTCTCGACCACTTCATTTCAAATACTTCAAATGAATGTTCTTGACTAATATCTCTTTGAGTTCGATTCCCATGTTGCCCTATGAAACGAATATCCTTTTCGTCAGTCTTTGGTTCGAATTGATAGGCTTCGTTTTTATTACCTGCATCTAGTACCATAGTACGATCAACCCGAAAAGCCCCCCGGTGGGGCAGTGCCCGTCGATGACGCAGGAACTGAACACCATCCCAGGCGTAGCCTGGATGGGTAAGTTTCGGACAACGGTCGTAGGAAATATAAAGTTGGAGGACGCCAATACTGTCATATCGCCCAGCGGAGTTATCAGATTGGTAGAGCATGGAAATCCATCCAATTCTCTGAAGCCGAGAGATACGAAACCGCCTCCTCACAAGAGTAGTAGAGTTGAGAAACATCTGAAGGCACTTCGTAACAGGGCAGCAGGGAAACGTCGACAGGCTGCCTTAACGCTGGGAAAGCTTGGCGATGCCCGTGCAGTGGGACCTCTCATTCATGCATTACAGGATCAAGCGTTTGGGGTACGCAGTTGTGCAGCATTATCCCTTGGGCTACTTGGCGATCAACGAGCTGTTGAACCGCTCATCAAAGCCCTCAAAGATTTTGATTATACTGTAAGAGAGCAAGTAGCTCTCGCTTTAGGACTACTAGGTGATTTTCGAGCGGTTACTCCACTGAAGAATGCACTTCAAGATTCGTCCCAAACAGTACGTAACCGAGTAGTGTTAGCCCTTCAAATGCTCGGGAAATACCAAGATCAAATGGAACTTTCTTGAATCGATTCCGACCAAATCCTCTGATTGAATTCAGTTTCAATTATTACAGTCAGGACAGAATTAGAGAATTGTTGCCTCAAGAACATCCTTGACTGTGAACACTTCAAGCACGTTGGTTCGTCCTGGTACTAAAGAGGAGGCGCGAACCACCACAATGCGTTCTTCTGGTTTAACAATATCTGAATCATGTAGTTGTTTTACAGTGAGTTGGAGGAGCTCATCCATGTTGTCACAGTGCCGAATCTTGAGGCTTTCTGTCCCCCAGAGGAGTTTCATCTGACGTTGAACACGAACATGGGGAGTGCTAGCAATAATTCGAACCGGGGGTCGATACTTGGAGACCATCCGTGCAGAGTATCCCGCCATGGTAAAGACAAGCACCGTTTGCACTTCCAGATTTTTAGCCATTGCCACAACGGACTGACCGAGTTGTTCGGCAATTAAATAGCGACCAGAGTCATAATAAGCTAAATCCCGTTTGGGAAGTGAAGAAATAACCTGTTGTCCAATGGTTTCCATTACCTGAACAGCAGCAACAGGATGACGGCCGACGGCAGTTTCTGCTGAAAGCATGACCGCATCGGATCCATCTAGAATGGCATTGGCAACATCACTCGTTTCAGCGCGAGTGGGACGAGAGTTCTTAACCATCGATTCGAGCATTTGAGTTGCTACAATGACCGGTTTTCCTGCTTGATTGCATTTGTGAATAATTTCCTTTTGAAGCAGGGGTACTTGCTCAGGAGGAATTTCTACACCGAGATCACCTCGTGCCACCATGATTCCATAACTGGCTTCAAGAATCTCGTCAAAGTTTTTGGTTGCCATTATGTGCTCGATTTTGGAAATAATGGGAATATCGATGCCCTCGTTGCGTAGAAGGTCTTGGACTTTTTCGATTTCACTTTTGCGTTTCACCACAGAAATCGCTACAAACTCTGGACACAGTTCAGCAATGAACTTGAGGTGCTCGATATCTTGGGATGTCGGCACTGTCATGCCGAGGTCGACACCAGGGATGTTGACTCCTTTATTGGTGCTGATTTCTCCTCCAGTGATGACAGAGCAGTGGATTTCGGAACTCTGAATTTGGTCTACACGCAATTCAACGATTCCATCATTGACGAAGATGCTTTGGCCTGTCTTAATCAGTTTGGGAAGTGTTTTCAATGAAACATTCACTCGAGCGGCATCACCTTCAATATCTTTCGTGGTTAAAGTGATATGATCCCCTTCATCCAAATCAATGGGGGATTTGACTTGTCCGATTCGAACGCGCGGGCCTTCGAGATCCATAAGGATAGGATGGTTTGGAAGGTGTTTGCGTATTCGTTCGAATCGGGCTTGATGATCATCGATTGTCCCGTGGGAGAGATTAAGGCGTAAAACATCCATTCCCGCTTTTGCCATCTGTAGTAACTTCTCTTTGGTCTCACAGGCAGGGCCAATAGTACAAACAATCTTAGACCGTGTGGGAATCTTTCTGCGCTTCACCTTTCCACCACACCTCAGGAGATAAGTGACACCACTTCGGTGAACCTAATTAGTGTTGCTACACAAATGATTTCAAAGGTTCCAACTGGGAAAACCGTAGAATTATCGTGACTTTTATAACACATACCTTCACAGAGACCAACTGACCCAGCATGTATGTAACAATCCGTTACCTAAGCGTCATCCGCGAAATCACTGGAACCCGAGAAGAGGTAATCGAAATTGAGAATGGCGCTACCGTTGAAGATATCCTAAAAATTCTCTCCAAAAAACATGGTAAGGCTTTTCAACGAATGATTCGTTCGGGTCGCGACATACGAGGGCTACAGATTATCTATTTCATCGATGGAAAAAACATCACTAACTTGGACGGATTCCACACACAGGTTCATAATCAAAGCGAACTTGTCATTATTCCACCCGTTGCAGGTGGATGAATCAAATTAAGCTAATTTTCCCGGATTGTTGTAATGATGTGGCTCAGGATGTACTTTTTGAATCAAACTGGTTTCAAAGACCTCAGATTCTGAGAGTGCGTGTTTGATATAACCCATCTCTAGGAGTACTGGAGTGAAAGCCATTGTTGATTCGATGTATTCAGGAGGCAAACTGGCACAATATTTGGGTGAAACGCGAAACACTTGCTGGAGAAAAGTTTCGTCGACAATTCCGATTTCTTTAACTGCCAGGGACGCTGCTTGTGGGGGATTCTCTCGCATCAGATTACAAGCATCTTCATGTATTTCCAAGAACCCTTGAACGAGATCTGGATTTTGCGCAATCATTGCAATGGTGGCAACAATTCCGTAACTCGGATTATATGGCCAAATCGCATTGGGTGGCAAAACTAAGGGAGCCTTCAGGAATTTCTCAGCGAGTACAGCTAAGGGGGGTGTACCACAGCCGCCAGCAACCTGTTGATCTTCCATGGCTTCGAGGATGAAATCAGCCCACACAAAGTTTTCCACTGTAACCGATTTAGCGAGTCCCGCATCCATCAATATTTTTCGAATGATGACATCATGAATCGACCCACGAGATGGAGTCCCGATTTTCTTTCCCGTGAATTGCTCTAAGGTTGCTTCAACAGACCCCATTTCTTCAAGCGTCTGGTAACCAGTCACTCCAGTTACTACCGTTCCTTCAACGTGTCCACCACCAACACATTGGATAGCTAATCCTTGCTCCATACCAATCATTGCAGGAGGGAGTCCAATGTATCCGATGTCTAAGTCATTATTCTTGAAAGCTTGCACCATAGCAGGTCCTGTTGGAAAAAGCGACCATTCGACATCGATTTTCATTTTCTTCTCAATCCAATGACCGCCCATGATAATGAAGGCTGTATGATATGCGGTTGACAGGTGACCGATGCGAAGGGGTGTCATGACAGTGAGTCTTCTCCGTCTTGTGCCACTTAATTATTATCCACGCGTAACCCTGCTCGATATCAGAACACCCAATAGCCCTGAAGTGCGAGAATCCACCGTCCAATCATTGCAAGGAACAGGACGATGAAAGTCATTGCAATATCCCAATAGGCTGATCGTTTCTTGCGGAAAGGAAGCCAAAAGTACGCATACACCAGAGAGAGCCCAAAGTAGCTCACTGAAATTAAAATCCACCCTAATACACCGATAACTCGATAGAATCCAAGGATAACTCCAAAGAGGACAATTCCATACAAATGGTGAGCAACATATGAGATGAGAGCTACTTGACCATTGACTTCAATGAACCAACTGGTCACATTCCACCATCGCCATAAGTCCACGGTGACAATGACTGCAACAACGGCCAAGAGCGCCATTCCAGTTGATAGGAAAAAGAAACCATTGGTTAATGGATATTGGGTAACTGGGTCACCAAGAAGAAAGAAGGGGAGGACCAACAGACAGAGAAGGCTGCCTGTAACAAGGGTATCATAGACAAGCCGCCGGGGATTTGGAGGGTTTTCAATGATTGCTTCACCAATGATTGTCCCAATGATTGGGCAGGCGAGCCAGGGAAAAAGGGGAGCTTTTCCTGTTGCGATAATCGCTGACAGATGGTCCAGCCAGGTTTGGGGTGGCGCATAATGGATATTACCAACCGTGCCAACAATGGCATCATATTGGAGCCAAACCCGAAGAAATGGAGCTAGGAGAATTATGATGACTGGTAGAAAGATTCGATATCGCCTCGGAAGATACAGAGTGAGTTGGGCGACAATGAGAGACAACCCAATGAGTTGAAGAATACTCCAATCAAGCACCCAGATAGTGCCAAACATTACAACTGAGAAGAGATACCCCAAACCGATGATTAGAAAACCACGAGAGAGGGCCCACCACCAAATCGATTTCGGAGAATCACCATTCTTTCGAAAACGATGATTCATCAAAACGACGCTTATTCCAGCAACGATGTAAAAAAGAGGCGCAGGGATAATCCCAAAGAAAAGAATCGACATAGCAACGAGTGAATGAAAACCCCCACCCACGAAAGTTTGCCCGAAGTGGTTGATAATCATAAAGACCAGAGCGACTCCACGGAGTACATCAACTGAAGCAATTCGATCCTCATGCTCCACAAAGTCAACCACTTTATCCATAATTGAACAACCACACAGGTTGGAATGAATTGTCAGGGAAGTTAGCGTCAGTTTTCTCATATAAGATATACTAGGTCACTCAAGATTTCGCGAATTCAATAAAGGCCCTTTGAATGTCTCCCAAAGCCATATAACTGCACAAAATCAGAGTGAATTACCAGTGGGGAAGACACCCT
>JAEOTD010000113.1 GCA_016839995.1 Candidatus Hermodarchaeota archaeon | reverse complement strand
GGCCAGAATGGTTGCATCTCTGGATACAGACAGCCATCCAATATGATGTGAGTATATGCACCAATGATTGTGACAACAGTGATTTTTATTGGCGAAGCCGTTTGAGGTAATAAGAAAAATGTCATGATCTTTTCAAATACTCCTCGGAGGAGGAACAACACTACTGATCCTAGAATCGCCATTATTGTGGCTCCTAGGAAGGTATGAAAGAACAAATGCAAGACCGGTAAATCAAGAATCAGAAAGGTTAGTGGCTCTAAGTCAACGATTATGCTTCCAAGTAGAATACTGGGGATATACAAATAGGGAAAGAAGATTAGCCCAATTAGTAGACTAGGGCCCATATGAAACGGAGTAAAGGGCATAGAGAACAACTCGGAGTTATGTAACTGGATTTTTAGTGAGAATGGCGCCGAGGACGAGATTTGAACTCGTGAGTCCAATGGACACAGACTTAGCAGGCCTGCTCCCTACCAGGCTAGGATACCTCGGCACGGATTGTATGCTTGTAGAAGTCGCCTTATTTAAGAAAGTTATGTTGAGGAAGTCTTGAAGGCAGAACGGAAATTGTAGTCAGGGATGGCAAGGATGAAGAGTATGAACACAATTCCTATTAGTCCATCTACGATTGCCAAGAGAAGAAGGGCAGGAGGTAATCCAAGTAGAACATAGTATGCTAAAACGATGAATGCAATAAGCCGTCCTGGGATGTTTGCAATGGGAATAATTAGGTATTGATCGAGAGTTCTTGATGCAGCAATTAAGGCGATACCAAAAGCCAACAAAAAGGCTCCAATGATTTGAAGAAGGGCTCCTGAAAGAATTGAAATTGGATAATTGAGAAGAAGTGAAACAAGTGGTGATGCAAAAAGAAACACAACAGCGAGTACGATATCATACAATCCTGAAAAAAGTACAAAGCGGGCAAACCATTTTTTCATAAGTTCTACGCTCCGAACAAAGGCGTATTCTCAGCTTCTAAGTGGTCAGAATATCAAAGGTTCTGTGGTGGGCCGAGAGGGACTCGAACCCCCGACCATCGCGGTGTAAGCGCGATATCATAGCCTTCTAGTCCAAGAGAACATATTCTCGTGGATAACTAGACCATCGGCCCAACTTGTCGAGAGATGTTCAATGCCTCCCTAAAAATCCTTCTTGAAGACAAAAATAGCGGTGAAAGACCTAGTTGTGTTTGATTTCTTGTTCAAGGACTTCGATCTGTTTTTTCAGTAATGTAATAATTTGCAGGTTGTCCACATGAACAAGCTGACCATTGCATACTGGGCATTTGAAAGCGTTTGTCATGGCTTCTTCGAATGTGTGACGAGGACAGCCATTATTGTTGCAATGATAAAATGTATTCTCCGTTTCATAGAGCACTCGCTGTTTCAACTTTTCGAGTACTTTGGTTTTTTTATCTTGGAGCAGACCATGAATGCGTTCAGGTTCTAATATCCAATAGTAGACAAACCATCCGGTTTGCTTATCGCGAGTACGGCGATATGAGGCTAAATGAAGATCATAGAGCTTGTAGAGAATTTTCCGAACGGCGTTGAGGCGCATGCCTGTCTCGTTAGCAATTTCCTCATCAGTCGTTTCTTCATCCTCTTTCAAACGCGAAACTACTTCAAATGCGTCTTCGCCGGCGAATTCAATTACAACCTGCTTAATTAGCATCTCACGTCCGGACATAGATTTACACATAAACTACTCTTACATCGAATAAAGACCTTTTTGTTTAACAAAGATAATTCAAGATTTGAATCGGGCAAATTTCACTTGGATTCTTTAACACGTTTACCATGAGGTGTTGGTTCGATTTCAAAAGTGGTGTCAGGGAATTTTAGGTGAAGGCCTTGTCCTTCAAGTAAGCGATCTAAGAAAATCGAAAGTGCTGCAACCTCGCTGTGTGGTTGATGACCAATTGCAACATTGAAATCAGCTAATTTGAATACTTCAAAAGGAACTTTAGGACCTCCAACAACGATTAGTTTCGGTCGTGGTGAGGAGCGAATTTGGGGAATTACATTGTCTACATGGAGACCATACATGGTCAGGTGAATCACCTCTCCTTTTTCTTCCTTCCATTTACGAATAGATGATCTCCAATTAATACCAGTCAAAACTTCGAAACCTTGGTTGCCCCACTGGTCAGATACTTGATGAATTGTCTCTGAAATGTTGAGATCCTTCAATCCCGACGTCCAAAATCCTGAGGCACCAAATGCCCGAGCTGTTAATCCTACGTGTGTTGTTAGACGTTTATCGCGTTCAGGACGATGATCCAGCTTCAATACAATGATTTGCCTCTCTGCTGGGGTCATTTGAGTATCCTATCCATCTAATTCAATGGTTAGTGAGATGAGTTCTATTTGGAAGAAGATTTCTTCCGTTTTATCTGTACGACATCTCCAAGTGTTGTTGAACTCTGTGAAGACACAGGTGAAAGATCAACTGACTCTGATTCCTCAAGAAGGGTTAACTTAAATAAACGCTCAAGTTTCCTAACTAAACGTATTGTAGGCGGCATTTTGCCACTTTCGACTTTCGTGATTACTGATGCGCGTTCATGAAGCTGGTTGGCTACATCTTTTTGTGCCCAACCTTTCTGTTCGCGAGCTTGACGAATTAGTTTTGTAAAATCTTCAACTGGCACTAATTCACGGCGCTGGGGCCGAGACTTAACACCTGTGGGGCGAGTTGATGAAGGAGCACGAGGTGGTGCAAAAGGGAGGCTTCTACGTGGAGATGAGGATTGATTTCCTGATTTTTTACCGCGATGTACTGGTTTTCCTAGTTCTGCACACCGACTACACGCATGGAGATGCGCACCTTCCAGAGCAATCTCTCTGGTTGAATGACATTCACGACCACAAATTTCACAGGTTGGCAATTTACCGAATCGCCTCCATTCTATTCTTTACCCGCCAATATCTAAAAGGTTGTTTTCGTTCTAACAATATCTTAAGAGGTCTACTACTACCGATGGAGGAATAAAAAAAGCTTTTAGCACGTTTGACTCAGAGAGCTTGCAATGACTGATTCCACAGATCTCCGCAAGAAGACTGTTTCAACTGACGATTACATGAGTCTTGCTGAGCGTACCGTACTCTTAGAACAACGTGTTCGAGAACTTGAGGCTGAACGAGATCAAATAACGGCGGAACGCACTCGGCTCGAAAATGAAGTCCGGATTCTTCAAGCAGAACTCAACAAATTACGCCAACCTCCATTAGTCTCTGCCACTGTAATTGATGTTCTTGATGATGGAAGAGTGATTGTCAAAAGTAGCACAGGTCCCCAATTTGTTGTAAATTACCCCGAGTCGTTAATCGGAAGCCAACTTGAATCGGGAGCAAAAGTGGCATTAAATCAAAGAACCCTTGCGGTCGTTGACATCTTACCCATTTCTATTGATCCCTTTGTTCAAGCTATGAACGTTGAAGAAAGTCCAGACGTTACCTACGAAGATATTGGTGGTTTAGAGGAACAGATTGCTGAAATTCGTGAGACAGTCGAACTTCCACTACTTCATCCTGAATTATTCGAAAAAGTGGGTATCGAGCCACCAAAGGGTGTTCTATTGTGTGGCCCACCAGGAACAGGAAAGACACTATTAGCTAGAGCTGTTGCGCATGAAACAAAAGCCACCTTCATCCGTGTGATTGGCTCTGAACTCGTCCAAAAATTCATTGGTGAAGGTGCAAGAATAGTTCGCGAAATATTCTACATGGCTCGTAAAAGAGCGCCAAGCATTGTCTTTATTGATGAGTTAGACGCTGTTGCTAGTCGGCGTCTTGACATTGCCACAAGTGGAGATCGAGAGGTTCAAAGGACACTCATGCAATTGCTCAGCATGCTTGATGGGTTTGATCCCCGAGGTGATGTCCGGATTCTTGCAGCAACCAATCGCCCTGACATTCTTGATAGTGCTCTTACACGACCTGGACGATTTGATAGAATAATCGAGTTTCCGTTTCCTGACAAAGAAGCACGTGTGCAAATTCTTAAAATTCACATGCGAAATATGAACATTCAAACTGATGTTGATATCAGCATTCTTGCATCAAAAACGAATGGATCTTCAGGAGCTGATTTGAAGGCCATCTGCACAGAAGCGGGTATGTTTGCAATCCGCGAACTGCGAGATGTAGTCTGTAAGGAAGACTTCGATAAAGCTATCACCAAAGTCTTGGGTACTCTTGGGGATAGAGGCGACGCGACAGACATTTATGGATAAGTCGTTGTAGAGAAGACGAGGCGAGTCACGTCGCAAATCACTGAAAGGCTTTACCGAATAAGGGGCATCGCTAACTACCAATTCAATGCACCAATAGGGCATTTACTATTCCCCGCTGAATGTAAGGTGGAGGTTTCTAAAAGCTCGGGTCGGATTCGTAGGGTCACCCTTAATTCAAAGATATTGGCAACTGTCCGAGCTCACGACGGAATGATTGTACTTACAATCGAAGGAGGGCAAAGGTTACATCAATTGCTACCCTTTCCAAAGCGTCGAGTGGTCGTCAACCAGGAAGTGGCACAGTTCATCGCGGAGGGGCGCAGTGTCTTTGCAAAGCATGTAACATCGGTTGATTCGGAACTCCGCGCAGGTGATGAGATCATTATTGTTGATGAACAAGATCAACTCCTAGCTGTTGGCAAAGCTCATCTTAGCCCTCAAGAAATGTTAGACCTCAATCGGGGGATCGCCGTGAAAACCCGTCATGCAATAAAGAAACGGAAAACCTAAATTTGGTCAATCTATTAATCGATTCTGAAAAATAGCTGAGGAATTCACTTTGGTGAAAGTAAAGAAAGTCAAGTCAAAGAAGCGATCCATGGAACGCCAGATGCGCCGAATGGGTGTTGATTTCCAGCAATTAGAGGATGTAACAGAGGTTATCATTCGGTTGTCCGATAAAGAACTAGTTATTCCTCAAGCCCAAGTACTCATGATGCAGGCCCAGGGGGATGATATTTACCAAATAATGGGTCAATCAGAAGAAAGAAGCCTTACAGCATCTACTGAACTTGAAGAAGGAGTTCCATCTACGCCGGTTCTATCATTTACTGATGAGGATGTCCAGCTAGTTGCTAGTCAAGCAAATGTGTCCGAAGAAGAGGCTCGTGAAGCTTTACGAACTGCTGAGGGCAATCTAGCCAAAGCAATTATTGTCCTAACAGAAAAATAATCTATTGAGCGCCTTCTTTTCGCTCTAACATTGCTTTGACACGTTTCATCCGGAAGAGATCTTCTCTTTCTTGTTCTTCCAGCATGAGTTCAATGTATCGAATTGTGTTATTAATCCGGGGCAGTACAACGTAGTTGAGGGCATTAACACGGCGTTTGGTCTTTTCAATTTCTGCAGCAAGTCGTTTGACCGTTGCTTCAACTTCAGCTAGTCGAACAACCTTATCAAGAGCTAATCGTACTTTCTGGGCTGCTTTATCCACAGTGGCTGATGTTCCAGCTAGACTATAATGTAATTGTACAGCCTCTTCTTGTTCAGTGATGCGAAAAATGGGAACTGCTACTCCCATTGTATTTCGTGTTTCAACTTCAAAATCCAATGGGCTCTTTGCACCTAAAGCCAATTCTTCAAGTTTTGCTCCGCCCTCAACGAGTTTTGCATTTATTAGTGATGTAAATGCTTCAGTAAGTGTCGTTTCCATTTCTTCTCGATGTTTTTTGGCTTCAGATAAGATAGCAAAGAATTCACGAACAAGAGCATCTTGTTTTTCGCGGAGTAACTCATAACCTCGGGCAGCTAGTTCACGACGTTCCTTAAGGGTGAGTAATTCCATGCGTGTAGGACGGACACCAGCAATGATTCCTGCCGATTCAGACAAGGTAATCCCTCAAGGAAGTAATGCATAGACTCCTACTACCCAAATAAGAATCGCTGCAACTACAATGAACCATTCAATGAGCAATCTGCGAGTGCGTTCAGGGTTTTCGTTCATCAATCCGGTCATGCCAAAACAAAGTCCACAGATCAGCAAACTCGACAAAAGAAGAATCGATGCTGCTTGGTCAAAATCGATAGGAAGAATTAGATTCGTAAGGGCAAGAAATCCTGCTCCAAGTAAGAAGAGAATTCCAACAACCTGTAAGATTCGGATGAGCTTTGTGTTCGTTTCGGCCACAACTACACGCTCGCTGTGATGATAGGATGAAGCGAAAATGCGAGCGTTCGGTATTTAACTTTGTCGGAGTGAAACACCTCATATTATTATGAGGGATAATTTTGGATTTTAAAGGGAATTTTATTAAAGACTATAATATGCCCGACTGGGTTGATATTGTACCAGTCATTAGGCGGCAGGGCTGGATTTACGTGCATGATGCCCCCTCCGGCGTAGCAAGAAATTCCCCTGAACAAGGGGCAGGAGACGGGGCGGAGAAGCGTTAGAACCTGGTAAGTTTCGGGCAAAACGCGCCTCGGCGATGAGCGTAACAGGAAGTGAAAAGTCCGAAGCCCTTTCCTTTTGAAAAGGGAGGATGTCGCGCGTTGCTGACTTGACAGACTTTCTTGAGCTTCATAATTCGTCGAAGGTATGTATGCGCATTTTCGCTGGTTTCTTGACGATATTGCCTATTCGTACTCCAATTATTAACTCAATGCCACGGTCCTCAGCTATGTCGATAAGTCGTTGGGTCACAACTCCATCAAGTATGAGGACCTTTCCCTTGTTGAGATTTTGTAACTCATTTGCCAGTTCCCCAACGTGAGTTTCTTTGAGTTGATTGAACTTCTCATCGAGAATAACAGCCATCATAGTCTGCTGAATTTTTTCGGAGAATTTCAATACAGGTTCGGGTATTCCCAAATCCTTAGGTTTGGGTTCAGCCTTCGCAACAGGCTTTGCTCGTGTTGTAGTTCGAGTCTTTTTATGATGCGGTTCTTTAGCTTTTGTAACAGTAGTTCGACGGGTTCGTTTCTTTTCAGGGGTCTTCCTCGGTTGTGTGGTTTTGGCTTTGCGCTTTGGTTTTCCAATCACCTGTTCAGCTGGAACCTTATTCCGGAGAGCCTTCGTAACTTCTTTATGAGTTAATTCTTCGACTTCTCTTCCTGTTGGTGCTCGAGCGACAAAATCAACCTTGATAACCTGTGAGAGTTCTTTGAGGATTAAATCACCGCCCCGGTCTCCATCAAGGAAGGCAATTACGGTTTTTTCCTTAGCAATATCCGCAATTGACTTGGGGATTGAAGTTCCCTCAACTGCAACCGAGTTCTTTACACCGGATCGCAGTAAGGCAAGTACATCTGCTCGTCCCTCCACAATGATTATGTTTTTGGAGGTTTTCGCTGTCGGCCCTGCGGGAAGTTTTTCTTTCCCTAGTTTTATGATATCTGCGGTTCGTGTTTCTCGAAGAACCGTATCTGTCATTTCCTGAGAATCAGGAGAAATTTCTCCCTCCCAATCTCGTAACAAATCGACAGCGCGATCAATAATTTGCTTCCGCTTCTCTTCTCGTACATCCTCTAATTTTTCAAGGATGATTTTTGCTGTGCAGGGACCCACTCGATCAACAGTTTCCATTGCTGCTGCAAGGATTGCAGTTTCAGTTCTATCAAGGCTACAAGGAATGGTTATTATTCCTTTTGATTTTCCGCTTTCAGAGTGAAGTTCAACTTTTATTCGACCAATTCGCCCCGACTGTTGTAATTCTCTTAGGTCCAAATCTTCACCGATTACCCCTTCACATCATCGATGTGAAGTGTAGGCCCTCAGTTTGGCCAAAGAGAGCACCTACCACATCGGGGGTTTCTACTACTCCATCAATTTCGATTTTTCCACGAATACAATATTTAGTAGTTCCAGTGCTTTCTGCATTTGCTCCCATAATCGCCACCTAGTAAGAGTGATTTGTGAATTTAGTGCATGGGCGCATCATCTTACGGTTGCCCATTTTTGCACAATCTGTGATACTGTTTAGTAATATGGTAAGCGTAATGTAATTAGCCACACGAAGAAACTGCATTAAAACTTTGTGCCTTTCGGAGAATTGTCCATATGCTTCAGTCCTTCTATCACCCGAACACGCCAGCAAAACGCGCGTCTTAATTGATGGCGTTCCTTATGGAGTATATTCACACCTCGTCCTTCCAGTTGTCTTGTCAAATATCGAGTTAATTGACCTCCCCGTCTGTCAAAATCGAATAGAATAAGCAGGCGATGATTATCGGCAAGTTCATCTGCAAGACTAACGATATTATGCCCCGATAAAGTGTGAATTGGACCAGGTAATCCCAAACCTCGTAACGCGGTAATGTCTTTGAGACCTTCAACAACAATTGGCACCCCCTCTTCAGAAAGCGCAATTAATAATTGAAGTCCCTTGTCAAAACGCTCCTGTAATCGTTCCTGTTTGGATTGGGTTGCTTTTCGCTGCGGGCACATGAAATTTGACTACTCCTTGTTTTCAGGTTCCAGTTACAATTAATCGGGTCTATATGTACTCTTAGAAACTTGTAAATACACCGAATGCTTGCTAACTATAGCATTCAGACCATGCACGAGACATAAGAAGTGTTACCTGTGAATAGCCTTCCTCCTAGCGTAGAAAAAATTGCTAAGCACACTCAAGAAGTGCTTACCATTGAGGATTTAACCAAAATCCTTTCTCGCCAAGAGAAACCCCGAGGCTACATAGGTGTTGAGCCCAGTGGCTTATTCCACATAGGCTGGACCGGGTGGGTGCAGAAACTAAATGAGCTTGTTGAACTGGGCGTTCGAATGGAGATTCTCCTCGCAACTTGGCATGCTCAGGTTAACGATAAATTTAGTGGGAACATTGACAAAATTCGCCGCTGTTCTGAATACCTACGCCACTGCTTTGTTGCACTCAATGTAGATACTACTAAGGTTCACATCGTAACAGCTGAGGATTTAATGCGCCGATTGGACTATTGGGAGAAAATTCTTCGTGTTGCAAAAAACCTTACACTAGCTCGCGTTAGACGTTCAACCGATATAATGGGTCGTACAGACGAAGAGGCGGCAATTGACTTCTCAAAACTCATTTACCCACTTTTACAAGTAACAGATATCATTGATCAAAAATACGAAATCTGTCTCTCAGGAATGGATCAACGACGTGCACATGTACTAGCCCGAGAAGTAGCTGATAAGATGAATCTGGGCTGGAAACCGATTGGAGTGCATATGCCACTGCTCCCTGGACTGACAGGAACCGCTCGCATGGATGTAGCCTCAGAATTTTCAGCTCAAGATCTTGCTATTGACATCAAGATGTCAAAGTCAAAACCAGGCGATGCCATTTTCATTCATGATTCAACTCGAGAGATAAAACGTAAAATCAAAAATGCCTATTGTCCTGCACAAGAAGTAGAGAATAATCCGGTTCTCAGTTATATTCGCAATATTCTGTTCACTAAAGAAGGTTACACCCTGCACATTGAACGTGCGGAAAAGTACGGGGGGCCATTAAGTCTCACAAGTGCGGATGAGCTTGAATCATTATATGCTGCTGGAGCTATCCATCCGTTAGACTTGAAAGAAGCCACCACTCAGGCGCTTTGTGAATTTTTAGAACCAGCTCGAAAATATTTTAACGAAAACCTTGAAGCAAAGAAGCTGTACCAAGAAATCATGGATTATCAGATAACACGCTGATTTGCTTCATTTATCAAATAATTGGACATCAAGTGCGAAATGATTGTGTCTTGGGTTGTAGGTTTTAATTATTCGAGTATTTATGATTTCAACTCGACGAGAAGCCGTTGCAGCTACGTTCTTTAATTTTTTTAGTAGTTCAGTTTCCATTTTCTCCTTTGGTCCAATTTCATGAATATGCAACATGCCACCTGAACGCAGGCTTTGGACTCCTTGTTCGAGATACAGGTCGGTCCCCTGAATAAGGCCCATAATAATTCGGTCTGCTTTTCCAATCTTCGGTGTTATTAGACGGGTATCTCCAAAATGGGGTGTGTAGATTTCTGAGACTTTGTTTGCCTGGATATTCTGCTGTAAATAATGATATGCATCGGGGTTCCATTCAATGGCGTGGATGACTCTAGGTTTTGCATGCACCGCCATTGGCAAGGACAGTTGTCCAATACCTGCGAACATATCTATGACAAATTCATCAGATCCAAGTTGGCTCATGTGAAGTCGTTCTGC
>JAEOTD010000112.1 GCA_016839995.1 Candidatus Hermodarchaeota archaeon | reverse complement strand
GAGTGCGTTGCATCAAACTTCTCCGGGCGAAAGTTCCGATCAATACTAAACATCCGCAAAGGGGCTTGTTGATGTTCGACAAGGTATCGAACTGAAACTGCTGTGGTTTGACTTCGCATGACCAATCTCCGGGCCACATCGAAGCTATACTTGTATTTCCACCCAGTGGACCCTGTCTTCCATCCATCTTCATGGGTTTTTGCTACCTGCTTGAATATGGTTTCATTCAAGACAGTACCAGGTCCCCGCGGAGCCTTGATATGGTAGAGGTCATGAACTTCACGGGCTACATGATCTTGTGGCATGAACAACGCATCGTTATTCCAAAATTCCAATTCAACGAGTGGTCCTTGGGCCTCTTGAAATCCTAACCCAATTAGAATTCGTCGTACCCGGTCGATGAATTCAATATAGGGGTGCTTCTTTCCAGGATAGAGGGGTGATGTGGGCGCCTGAAGATTGTAAGGGAGGAACGCTTGGTCTTTCCATTGACCAGATTTTATCAGAGCTGGAGTGAGATCTTGAATCATGTCCCTTTGAAAGGCTGATAGATCTAACGCTTGGCTACCTTCAGGAGTAATCACAACAGTTACCAATTGCTGAGTAACTAGTTCAGCTAGTTGCCGTTTTTCAAAATCCTGTTGGATAGATTTCCAGGTCTTGGTATCGAAATCAACTTGGTTTTGGTATAGTTGTCCTGTTTCTGTAGTAGCCTTCAAAGCTAGTTGTAATGGAAGGTTAGCTACGGCATCTTCCGCATTGGGTGTGAGGTGCATCCAAGTTTCAGTGCCACGCTTTGAAATGGTTATCCAACCATTTCGGCGAGCCCATCCAAGGGCAAGCTGTTGCTCAGCTGAAGCCAAACTTTTCTCTTTGCTAAGCGAACTGACAGAGGCTTCACCACCTGATTTTACCAGAATAGAAATCAATCGAACTTCAGGTAGTCCTTCTTCAGCAAACCGTTGCCCTTCAGTTGTTAATCGATAATACTGGGCGGATGAGACCTCAAAATCTTTGATGAACTTTCGATCACGGAGGCTCAATAAGAGACTCTGCACTGTGTCATCGTTTAACCCCAAAGCAGTAGCAATTGCTTTCGGAGAGAGAGGACGTGCTGTAATCTTGAGGTGATTCAGGATTTGTCGGGCTTTTTCTGATATTCTTTGTTTCATTGATTCTCCATCCTGTAATGAATATTAAGAGTGTCTGGGGCTGAAGAAGGGATAAAACTAGGGGAAAAGAATGAACATTGCTGGTTTATGATTGAAGAAATTCCAAGGCATCAGCCCATCCATATTCTGGCTGAAGCAACCAGTACATGATTCTCTATTTAAAAGGTCCGTTTAAGCTTAGAAGACTCTGTGCTGGAAGAATCTGTAAACCGCAGTATTGGTTAGGAAGGAAGTTCCTTCAGAATTTTTCCATAAGGGATTTCATATCGCTTCGCCCGAGATTGATAGAAGACCACAGGGTACGGAGATTTCGAAAAGGCCTTCCGGTGCTTGGTGTCGACCAGAAGAATCATTTGTTGTAACCCCTGCTGTTTTAACAGCTCTAGCTGTGCTCGCTTCTTTTGGGTATATTCTTCGCGCCAGTACCCGATAATCTCTAGAAGCACACGATTTTCACCTTTGACCAGCGCAAAATCAGGAATGATTAGAGTTTGTCCAAAGATGAAAGCTTCAGGCTCACGAACAATATCCCAGCCTCGAAACTTGTTATTATGCCAGCTCCAGTAGAATTGCTTCTCGACTTTCGAATCAAGGAAGGCTTCTGGTGGTTTGGTTAAGCGGGGTGGAATGAGTGGTGGAAGGGTCTCATAGTCCAATTTTACAGTATAGTGGCGATCTCGTAAGATTACATCAATGAAGATGGTATCCAGTTTTATGCCTAGACTAGGAGCGTCCTGTAACACACTACTGATGACTTGTGCAATATTCCAGCCAAAAGATGAGGCACGACCAAAAAAGACTCGTGGACCTGCAATGGTTGCACGAAGACTCGAATCAGCCGATTCAAGATCAACCAATACCCCATATCGTTTGGTATACTTCAATAGTGCACGTGCGGTGGCGCCCAGGCTCTTTCCGCTGATTAAGAGTGTCACCGTATCACTGTTGTAAAGAAGAGTTTCCAAGAATTCAAAATTATACCCCCCTATCGCGCTTTCAGCAGTTGGAGTATCGTTTTTACGCTGTAAGAGCATTTGATCGTCACGATGAGCGGTGAGGAGGAGGCTGACAAGATTCGGTGTGAGTTTGAGGGTTTCAGCAACGACTTTGAATACTTCATCTCGTTTTTTCCGGGGATAAAAGCCTCCATAATGGTCTTGAATATGGTGCCAAACCCATAGTCGAAAATCTTCTAAAGAGTCAATACCCTGTCGTCGAAGCTCAGTGGATTGAGAATTATCTATCATGTCAGTAATTAGACGGGGAGAGAAGGAATAGAAGCGACTAAATAATGTGGCAAGGAGGGCCCGAACAACCCGGTTATCAGGGGCCCAAGTTAATGGAGTATCTAAGTCTATTTGCGCTCTAATTTTATCCAGATGCTCTTCAATGTAGTCGATTAACCGTTGGGGTAACGCTTGATCCTTGGGAAAATTAAGAAAGTATGGTAGAAGCGATGCTCCCCTAATCTGATATTTGAGATATTGCAGTCGCAACACCACGGGTTCTATCCCTCATAAAGTTGTTAGTAGATACTATCATCTAGAAGCGTACCCAGTTCAAGGAGCCGGAGCCCTTGACCTCCACGAACAAAGATGCGGCTACTGCCAGTGGGATCTGAATGAATTAATGCAAAGATTCGATAGCGATCCTTCAAACTGGGTGGTGGATCTGTAACTCGGAATTGACCTTCACCTAATTTGACCTGTTCGCCACCCTTTGCCTTTTCGTCTTGCAGTACTCCTTGGATCAGAAGCGCAATATTCCATGCGAGCTTCCTGCTTCGACAAATGAGAATACTGCCTTGAAGAAGCACTGTATCCACACGGTCAATAACGGTTAACCAGTCTTGCAAGTCGGCATGCAATGAGTCAGCGACAAGACTCTTTTCAGTGAAATACTCAGAGGGGGCTTCAGCTTTTTCTGCTAATTCTACTCTTAATGCTTCCAAAGAAGCTGTATCGAATTTTCGCTCTTGAAGCCATTCAAGAAGCTGAACAGAGATTTCCTCAAACTCGCCTTTTCGTTGTCGTCCCTCAGCGTAATAGACAAGAACCATTCGCTGAAGAACTGGGTCAAGGACCTCAAATAATCCAAAGTATTGAATGATCAGAAGAACCTGGTAAAGTAATTTCCAAGCCTCTTCAAATCGACGCATGGCGAAATAAATCGACGAGAGATCGATTAGAAACCGGATAACCTCTTCAGAATCGGTGATAGACGGGAATTCGGTTGATGTAATTTCGCCCCGAATCACCAGTAGGGCTAGATAAAGTGCTTGAGCGCTAGCTTGCTCGTGGACGAATCCCCATTCTTGGGTTTTCCGCGCAAAAATTGTAAAATACATAGTAGCAGATTCAAAATCCTCCAGAAGTAGATTAATGGTGATGCGAAGGATGTGAGTCATGACCATTAATCGGCGATAGTTGGAAGCATCGGGTCGGACACTTAAGAGAATTCGATTACTTTCTTCAATGGCTTGTTTGGAACACTCTAGGTCTTCCTTTTCACCAAGATAGAGATAGCATAGAGCTGTAAGGTAGTTGACTAGAACTAGATCCGGAGCAATTTGCCGAATTAATCTTCGATGAGCTGTAGCAGATAGCTCCCAGGAAAGAAGCACTAAATGGTTATAGAGTTCCTCTCGAGCCGCCCCTATTTCGTCAAGGACTTCTCGATAATTTTGCTCTTGAATTTTATTGACATAATTAGCATAGTTTCTCCGTAATTCTTGAAGAAAGTTCAGTAATCCCAAGGCTTCTTGATCAGTCATTCCGACGAGGTCTTCTTCAGCAATGCGCGGTCCCCTTAGAGATCGGACGACTTGAAATGCTTGACTCTCAATAAGTTTGATGCGTGTTGTGGGATCATAGACGCTACGTCGAGTGATACTATACTTGATTTCGGTATGTAGAACGCGTTCACGAATTTCTTCTAGGAACTTTGTGTCCTTCTCATTTGCATGACTACGTTCAAGGAGGTGTAACAGAAAAGCGCTACCCATGAGTCCTTCGATTTCAGGTTCAAGATTTCGAAGAGATTGAAGTAATTGAAAATCTGAGCTAATTAGCCGGTTCTCCTTCAGTTTTTTCAAAACTATAAGCAGAGATAAGTCCGGTGCTTGGGGAACCCGCTCAACTATTTCTTTTGCTTTTTCAATGTAAGTTTCTAATTCCTCTTGGGTAACGTCAACAACCTCGACAACCTTTTGGACCTGCCTACGCAGTTTACCCCGTAGCTCTTTCAATATCTGATGAGAAGTATAGAGTTTGAAGGCGACCCGATCAGCAATTTCTTTAAAGCGATGCACTGTTTCTGGATTTTTGGCAAATGCAAGAATGAAAAAGTTTGCATCAACCGCAACACGTGACCATGCCTCGGAAGGTCTCGCTCTTTTAGGAGGAGTTTTTTGTTTCTTCGAACCTTTCGCTGATGACTCACGAGAGGAAGTAGTTTTTGACACTGCCAGAACTCCTTGAAATCCAATTACTTATACACTTGCTACCTGAAAAGATAAATACTCAGTTTCATGTTTCTAGTTCACTGAATAAAAACGGTGATGTTCATGGTGGCTGGTCCTTCACTTTTTGGCGGTATTATGATTGGCGCTGCTGCATGGCTAGAAGTCTTTGTGATTTTCTTTTTAGCCCCTGTTACTTGGCAGTTAGCTGTAATTCCTGGTCTCTTTTTCATTGCCGGACTGTTTCTAGCAGGAACAGTTGGTGATGATGCCCATTACTGGGAGTTAGCTATTGGCGGAATTTGTATTGCAGTTGCTATAGGATTTGTTGGCTGGTTTTATCTTACCAGTGGAGGAGCATTACTGATCTCATCACTCATTTCCATGGGCGCAGGTATTCTGATTCTTGTTGGACTCGTTTTCATAATGGGTGGACAAGGTAAGGGATACTAATCAAACTCATTTTTCGCGTTAGTCCATATCTTCATCCAATTGTCTTCTACGTGAGAGTCCATCCTCAATTGTCGATTCTGTGACTAACTCATAAAGAATTGCCTTATCCTTTTGTGGTCGAAGAAGACGCCCCAATCGCTGGATGAATTCCCGTTTACTTCCTGTTCCTGAAATTATTATACCAATTGAAGCATCGGGAACATCTACCCCTTCGTCAAGCACTTGCCCCGTCACAATTTTAGTAAATTCTCCCGACTTGAAGGCGGTGAGTATTTTTTCCCGTTCCGAAACCTTGGTTTTATGAGTAATGAGAGGAATTCCAAACAAATCTGATATTCGCTCGACAACACGAGTGTACCTGGAGAAAATTAACACTTTCATATCCCGGTATTGCTTTAAAAGGGCTTCAACCTGATGGATTTTTCCCGAAGCTTCGAGTGCGACTCGACGAGCTTTTTCTAAATTTGATAATGCTTCTCGTGCAGCGGGATCAAAGACAGTACGCTTTACAATAGTATCAAATTGCCATCCTGGATCAATTTCATCAAGCTTGCGGGTGTACTGGCGAAAAATCTTCATGTGAGATTCATAACGCGCTTGTTCTTCGGGTTTAAGAGAAACTTGAATTTGGTGAATTTCATAAGGCGCAAGGAAACCATCTTTTTCAAGAAGCTTTGGAGCGATACGATATACCGTGGGTCCTACGAGGCGGTCAAGGTCATGGTGGAGTTCGTCGTAACGTTCAGGAGTTGCAGTTAATCCAAGTCTATGGGGTGCTAATGAGAGTTCTGCGGCTAAGCGGTAGGTTGGGCTAGGAAGATGATGAACCTCATCAAAGATCAGCAATCCAAAGGATGTAACAAGTTTAGAAGCTAAGAGTGAAGCAGAATCATAGGTGGCTACAGTTATTGGTTGAATATCTTTCTTACCGCCACCCAATATTCCCACCATGGGTACGTGTAAGAGGACTTCGAGGGCTTCACGCCACTGACTTACCAAATCAAGGGTAGGAACAATGATGAGGGTGGTTACCGCAAGTCGTCGAATGGCTTCAAGACCGAGAATGGTTTTTCCTCCCCCAGTCGGTAATACCACAACACCCTTTCCTTTGGCACCTTGCCACCTGCGGAGGGCGTCCTCCTGATATTCACGGAGCACCATATCTAACTGAAGGGTAGCCTGTACGGATTCCGGTAAGGAAAAATGCAGAGTAAAATGCGTAATAACGGGATACCCCTTGTTTTCCAAATAATGTTGAATTGTATAGTAGTCCATTATGCGGGCGTGAAAGAGTTTTTCCTTGGCGTTATAGGTTAAAATTGGTTTGATGGCTTCTAACTCTAAGAAACCCGTGGGTTTGAGTATCAAATCACTTTTTCGCAGTCGTAATTCAGCAAAACGAGTAACACCTTGACTTTTAAGAACTGCTTTTTGCAGGCCAGGAGAAAACTGATAGTCGACCTTTGCAAACAGCTGGATAAGTTCACTAAGATGGAGTTTCGCAGCTTTATCGAATAGAAGTTTGAAACGCGTTGAGCCCTCACCTTCTTCTGGAGTTAATGGCTCAGCAATTTGTTTTAACTTAGCAAGGGTTTCTTTGTCAGCTTCGGTCACTTCGAAATACGGTGAACTTTTTCGGATTACCTTTGAGATAGGCTAGAACCTCCTACCAAGAATTCGACTGCGCGTTTTTTTCAGTTCTCTTTCTACGGAATGGGCTTAAAGTGAATCGGCAGAGAGTATTAATCAAGAAAGAAAGCATTAAATGCCCCAGTTCCTAGCGAATCTTAAGCTTGAGTTTGGGAGGCATTTCAGTGTCTTTGGATAAAGAACTCCGCGATATTGGTATTCGCACAAGTAAGGCAAAACAGCTTGAAGAAGAGGGAAAAATTCGTGAAGCAGTGGAACTCCTGATGCAACTATCCCAAGAACTCCGAGTACTTTCTGATAAAGCGAATACGTCCTCCTTGCGTGGAGTCCTGATGCAACGAAGTTTAGAATATGCTAATAATGCAACGCAATTAAAACGCCATTATTTAGCAGGGGACATGGAGGAAAAAACGGATCAAGAGGGAGTGGCAGAAGTCCAAATACTCCGTGGACCTCAACTTGCTTCACAATTACTTCGAATGCTGCAATCAGCTCAATACCGAGTCCTCATTGCCACCCATCAATTACATGATGTTGATTTAGTTGATCCTGAAGCCCAGAAACCTGCTGTGAACTTGCTAGCAATTATTAAACAGCTCCACGAAGCCGGAGTCAAAATTCGAATTCTAACTACCCCCCCTGCCCTCATAGAAGGAGTTGAACGGTGGAAGCAAGCTGATGCTTTGCAGAATCTAGCCAGTAACGATGTGGAGTTTAGACTCTGCTCTCACCTCCATTTCAATGGTGTATTAATTGATGACGCGGGAGTGTGGCGAGGCACTGCACCATTAACCGAAAAGGGACTATCCGGATTAGACGATGTCGCAGAATATTCAACTGCTCAATGGCTGAAAGCAGTCTATCTTGATTTATTCCGTGACCGCTGGGAGCAAAGCGATTTGACATGCTCTCAATGCTATGAAAAAACCTGTTTGACCAAATTCAAAGCGGAGGATCCTCGAAGGAGTTACGAGGATTCACCTTCTTAATCTGGAAAATAAGATTCTGAACTTACCTCGTCTGAATCATAAGCGGAAACAACTTTCAGGTATCCACGGCGTTGAGCATGCCGCAAGATTTCCTCAACCTCTTGAGTGGGAATATCGAGGGCTTCAGCAATATCTGCATTCCGATGTTTGCCATCAGACAAAATGACGACAAGAATTGAGTTCATCCCAAAACGTCGAAGTAGATCCTGTCGAATGGGTGAATCTTTATGCAGTAGTCGTGGAACCGCCGTTATTCGAACAGGTAAGGGCTCTTTTTGTGGAGCGAAGCCAACGACTTTGTCTACTTCTAATTCGAAATCCCGGAGTAATTCCCGGGCACGTGGACTTGTTCTCAGGAGGGAGCTTAGGAGTATTAGGTCATCTTTGAAGTATTGAAAAAAAACATCGCGTAGAGATTCGAGCAATTTTCCTGTGGCCGCGTCTTTTTTGACGCACGCCAAGAACACCAGACCGGTATCTACAATGTAGCTAAATGAAAGGTCTTCGAATGTAATATCCTGAAGTTGGCGACCCATCATTTCGCTTTGAAAGTGAACAAGAGATGAGAAAAAACTGCTAAACAATGTTGGGTCAAATTCGAGGGGAGAATATGCCTTATGGTAGAGGGGAATGCCGCTAGTATCAATGACCCATACTGCATGAACTACCATGAAAGGCACCTAGATATCCGGGCTGATTACTAGAACGGATACCTATCTTTAAGGTTGTCCCGACATCCAATTTCCTCAAATAGAGTTTGTTCTAACAGCATTTTATGGATTAATCCGACTTGGAGTGCGCGGGAATAAGCATGCTTCACGAATGTGTTTGAGTTTTAGTAACCACACTAAGAAGCGCTCTAAGCCCATCCCAAATCCTGAATGGGGTGGAAGTCCAAATTTGCGTAATTCTAGGTACCAGTCATAGGCAGTAGGATCAAGTTTCTCATTCTTAATCCGCTTGAGGAGAAGATCCAGATCATGAATACGTTGCCCGCCGCTAGTTAATTCTCCATAACCTTCTGGGGCGACGAGGTCACTACTGAGAGTAATCTCCGGACGGTCAGGATCGGGCATATGATAAAATGATCGTGCAGAGGTGGGATACCCTGTGATGAAGAAAGGGTCCTTGAATTGTTTTGATACTGCTCGTTCGGCTTCAGTCCCCAAATCTTGTCCCCAAGGAACCTTAAATCCCTCTTTTGCAGCGATTTCAACGGCTTCATCATAGGATATTCGTTTGAAGGGTAATTTGGGAACTCGGATTTTCACTTTCAGAATATCGAGTTGATGTTGATAGTGTGTCTTTACATGTGAAACCATAGCATGAACCAAGCGTTCTTCGACACCCATAATATCGTCGTGAGTTCCGAACAGAATTTCGGATTCTAGGTGCCAATATTCTGTTAAGTGCCGTCTTGTCCGATGTTTTTCTGCACGAAAACTGGGGGAAAGCAAATAGACCTTTTCTAACCCACAAATGGCAGCTTCTTCATAAAGCTGAGCACTTTGGCTCAGGTATGCAGTTCGGTCAAAATACTTGAACGGAAAGAGCGTCGCGCCACCCTCAACGCTAGCCCCGACCATAACGGGCGGAAAAATCTCAGTGAATCCTTCCCCATCAAAGAACTGATGCGCTGCACGACTAATACCAGCCTTAATCTGCATTATCGACGTCTGGCTAGGACTCCGCAAGTAGAGATGTCGCTTATCAAACAGAAACGCGTCACCTGCATCCTTTTCCAAAGGCCAATCAGAATCAGCAAGATTCACCACATCAAATTGAGTGACTTTTAATTCGATTCCCGTAGGTGCGCGTTTGTCAATCGCAATAGTACCAGAAATAATTATCGAGGACTCCAAAGTCACTTGCTGCATTGCCTCAAAGGCAGTTGGCTCCTTTTCCCTGTGCCCTGCAGTTTGAATAACACCCGTTGGATCTCTAACGATTACAAAGATCACTCCGCCATGTTCTCGTTTCCGATGTACCCAGCCTGTCAATGTTACAGACTTTCCTTCCATTGACCCGTCCAACTCAGCGACATAATGGGTTTTCCCAAACGTTTTCAGTACTTTCTCGGTCAAATTACGTCCCACCCAACAAGTAGAACAACAAGACCAGAATAACGGTCACGGTTAAGAGGATTGTGTAACACGACGTCGAATATACTTTAACATCTCTTTCCCAATATACTCGAAGGCTTTTGTGACATTCAGATCATCCTTTGAACTCGTCTCAAAATACGCTTTGAACTTATTCGCTTTAGCGAACTCAATAACTTCCTTCTGCTGAATAGCACGGTGTAAGTCTGCCTTCATCCCAATCAAAATTATCGGAATATCATCCGTGCTATCACGGATCAACCGCAACCACTCATCCAATTTTAAAAACGTACTAAACCGATTCAAATCAAAACACAACATTGCCCCACGGGAACCAAAACAGAACTTTGGCAAGAGAAAGCGAAACCGCTTTTCACCCCCCATGTCCCAAATTTGAAGTTTGACGGGGGTGGTTCCTTGTTCATCATTTACGATTATGCTCTTCGCTGCGAAAGCAGTGCCAACAGTGAGTAGACTATCATGGTATACCCCTTCGACATATCGACGTACGAAGGTTGTTTTCCCGACGCCACCTTCACCTGCGACGACGAGTTTGAGCATGATGTGTTCGTCTTCCACGATGTTGCGCTTCCACTTAGTCCGTTTCTTCACCTTTGAGTAAGATTGAGAACAGAAAAACTGTTCGGTGAGAATAATCTTTACGTGTTTTTATCGAGGTTGATTCACAAGTTTTTTTTGATGTGTAACTGCCTGTTAACCTGACATTTTTGTGGTGTGCGAGTATGAAGCGTGTTGCAGTGTTACCGAGTCGTTGTACTGGGTGTCGTGTGTGTGAGCTGGTATGTAGTGAATCGCATGAAGGGACGTTTCAACCCAGTAAGGCACGGATTCAAGTTGTATCCTTTGATATGACAGTGCAGGATGTGCCAATTGTGTGTCAGCAATGTGCCGATGCCCCATGTATGGAAGCATGTCCACAGGATGCGATTTCCCGGAGCCCTGAGACAACTGCAGTGGTTGTGGATAAAGAGTTGTGTATTCAATGTGGGGCGTGCGTTCGGGCTTGTGTAATCGGTCTGAATCAGATTGAGCCAGAGCAGAAATTGGCAATACGATTAGATGAGGAGAAGGAAATGCCTTTGAAATGTGACCTCTGTGAGGGTAATCCCCAATGCGTCAAGTTTTGTCCCACAGAGGCGTTAGTGTTGACTGAGACTTCG
Source organism: Candidatus Hermodarchaeota archaeon (assembly GCA_016839995.1). Lineage (GTDB taxonomy): Archaea > Asgardarchaeota > Hermodarchaeia > Hermodarchaeales > Hermodarchaeaceae > Hermodarchaeum. The sequence goes on along the minus strand of JAEOTD010000112.1, from coordinate 3,182 downwards.
GTAAAAGGTGAATTGTCAGTTGAAGAGCTCATGGATGCATTGGACCATTTCTTAAAGCAGATTGAGCTCCCCTTATTAGAGCAGGAGGGTGACTAGTTTGTACAAGGGGTATAGCGGGAAGATTCTACGAATTAACCTCACTAATCAGAGAATTGATGTTGAATTGACGTCAAAGGATTTAGCCCGTCGGTTTGTCGGAGGGACAGGATATGCCAGTTACTTATTGTACCAGGAACTTGCGCAGGGTATCGAGCCGCTTGGACCAGAGAATAAATTAATTTTTTGTACAGGACCTGTTACTGGAACTGTGTGGCCGACTGCTGGACGAATGGCAGTTGTAAGCAAATCGCCGTTGACTGGAATTTGGGCGGAGAGCCATGTGGGAGGGCATCTTGGACCCGAAATGAAGTTTGCAGGCTATGACTTCATCATCATCGAAGGGCAAGCATCACAGCCCACGGTACTCTCGATTGTCGACGAGGACGTTCAGTTTCATTCAGGGTCCTTGTATTGGGGTTTGAAAACGCTAAAGGCTTCACGATTAATCCGTCGAGATTTGGGGCAACAACATGGTCATGTAGCTGTCATTGGACCTGCAGGTGAGAATCTCGTGCGATATTCGTCGATTATGATTGATGGAGCACGGGCTGCTGGAAGAACCGGATTGGGTGCTGTGATGGGGCAGAAGAACCTGAAAGGAATCCTTGTGCGTGGAACAGGAGAGGTCTCCGTTGCGGATCCAGCTCGATTCAGAACCCTATGGCAGGATGGGCATGATCGAGTGCAAACGAACCCCCAAGCTCTAGAAATGCGCAAATATGGAACAGCAATTCTTGTTGCAACTAAACAGAGCATTGGTGAGTTACCCACTTACAATCATCGCGAAGGAGTCTTTGAGGGATGGGATAGAATATCTGCGGAGACCTTTCATGATCATTACTATCATACAACTCGTGCCTGTGGTACTTGTCGCCTTGCCTGCAAGAAAGCCTTCAGGATCGATAAAGGACCTCATAAGGGACTGATTACTGAAGGACCTGAATATGAGGGAATCATGGCGATGGGAAGTAACGTGGGAATTGATGATGTTCCAACAATTCTTGTCACACAACATCTTTGTAATGAATACGGGATGGATGTCATTAGTGCTGGGGCGACAGCATCATTTCTTATGGAATTAGCTGAGAACGGATTATTAACCGAAGAAGAACTAGCAAAACTCGATATTCAGTGGGGAAACACTGAAGCCCTGATTGAGTTAATGCACGAAATCGCCCAACGAAAGGGGTTAGGTGATTTAGCAGCCGAGGGGAGCCACCGGATTGCCCAAGAAAAGGGAGAGCAAGCTAAGCCCTTCGATATGACCGTGAAAGGTATGGAGATTTCAGGTCAAGATGGTCGTGCTCACCGATCGATGGCCTTAGGTCATGCTGTCGGTGCGCGTGGGGCAGACCACCTTCGGAACTTAGTCACCATGGATCAGTTGGCGTACAAAGAAGTCGCCGCTGAACGTTTTGGCAAAGATAAACTCCCCGAAATTTGCGATCCATATGTAGAAACTCACAAGGCCCTTGCCACTGTAGTGACGGAGAAGGTCTATACTATCCGTGATAGTTTGATTGTGTGTTGGTATACGTGTTCATGGCCACCAATCTTCTGGGTTGAAGATTTCGCACCACTCCTCGCCTCTGTGACAGGTGAACCCGCTTTTGACAGTGTTGATGAAATGATGCAAATTGGCACGCGGTTGGTTACTATGAAACGGGCATTCAACGTACGCGAAGGCATTCGGCGAAAAGATGACCAACTACCTCGTCGCTTTACCCACGAACCCTTCCTAAAGGGACCCAGTAAAGGTCAGACGGTGAACCTTGAGCCTATGCTTGATGAATATTATCAACTCTATGGATGGGATGTTACAACAGGAATCCCAACACAAGAAACCCTCAATAAACTGGGACTTGACGAAATCGCAAAAGATCTTCAATCTAGAGGAATCTTATCGTCCTAGCGCTAATCGTTTCTAGTCAGTGGATTTGTCCAGAAGAGCTCATCAGTCGGGTCTTTAATTCCGAAACAAAGAGTTTCGCTATAAGACTGAGAGGATTTCGTTTCATGCGATAATAATCGGTTTGTCCTCGACCAATGTCAAAAATGATTTTACCAGGCCATTTCATGAACCGAGCCAAATGAAATCCACCATATTGGTGGGCATGTACCAATCGCATAACGGACCAACTATACTGAAGTTCCATCCCGAATCGTTGAGCAATACGAGTTTGATACTGAGAAGCCGCTTTCGCAAGTGTATGATTATGCTTTATGATTTCAATCACGGTTTGTGCACTGAGAAGACCACTTTCAAGGGCATAACAGATGCCCTGTCCACTAAATGCGTCAATGAACCCCGCGGCGTCACCTACTAGGAATATGCGATGGTTTGTCAAAGGAAGCAAGGTTTCAAAGACTGGAAGTTGATGACCTCGTAAGTGTTGTAGTTTGAAGAGAGGAAGCCCTTCGCGTTGACAAAACATTCGAGTTAAACCTCTAAGTAGGTTAGGTAAATTGCCACTTTTTCCAGCAATCCCACCAACTCCTAGAGAGATACTGTCACTTCTTGGAAAGACCCAAAAATAGCCATTGGGAATATGAAGAAGCCAAATCTCAAGGAGTGATGGATTTAGTCCTTGGTTCCAGAGGTTCTGGGAAATTGGAACCTGACACTCAACAGCAATTCCAATTTCGTCAGCTTTCATTGGTTTTCGAAGATTTACAAGGCGCCCAACCCTAGACGCCGTACCATCCGCACCGATGACAAGGCGGCCAGTATATTCTCCTTTTTCAGTTTGACATCGTACGAAGTCCTGTTGTTGTTCAAGATCCTTCAGAGCACATTCCATCTGGAATTGGGCTCCCGCCTTCACAGCACATTGAACTAAGAAATGATCAAACACCTCGCGTTTCACAGTGTAAGAAATAAGGTGCCTTGAATGATATTCAAAGGGTTTCATTTCAGGACCCATGAATCGAACTCCGAAAATTTTCTGTTCGATTATGGAAGAGGGAATCCGAATGCCTACTAGCCTTAATGCCTTCAATGAGCGCACCGAAACTGCGCCACCACAGGGTTTCTTCCGAGGAAATTTCGCCTTGTCAATCAGAAGGGTTTGCAGGCCTGCTTT
>JAEOTD010000111.1 GCA_016839995.1 Candidatus Hermodarchaeota archaeon | reverse complement strand
CCTCGGAAAAGTCGAGCAAGGTGGCGTTTAAACCCGACTTTTTGCTTTAGTTCTTCGATGTACTGGTCGTAATTATGGTGTTGGTATTGTAAGAGCTGTTGTGATTCGGTGGTGTCCAACCAATCGGTGTAGTACCACTCTTCCGGCTTCGTGGGGACACGAAACGCGGGTTCAGGAAGCATGCCAAGGCCCATAGCGTTGAGGATGTTAGCCATGAACTCGCCTTGAAGCATTTGACTGGCTTTTCCGCCACCAATCAACAGGATCTTCTTTGTAGTCTCTGCCGTGACTGCATTGGCAAAGGCGGTGCCGACATCGCGAGTGTGGACAAATTCGACTCGCTGTTCTAATGGTATCTCAAAGAGCATTTTATCGATTTCACCACTAATTCGGAGTGGGGGGACAGCAGCAAGGCGTAAGATGGTCCAGGGAAGGCCGCTCCCTTGGATGGCGCTTTCACATTCGACTTTCGTGGTAGTGTAGACGTCAGTGGGATTAGGGGGATCTGTAGCTTTTCTGGGTGGTGGGAGATGCATGGTTGGTCCGAATATTGATATTGAACTGGCAAAGATGAACTTCGGTTTGATAGGTGCCGCTTCTGCGGCTTCGATAAGCCTTAGTGTTCCTCCAACATTCACGGAATGAGTGAATTCGGGGTCAACTTCACTTGGGGGTGGAATGAGTGCCGCTAAATGAATGATGCACTCGACATCTTCAACGATCTTCTTTGTAGTGTCAGCATCTCGAACATCGCCCCAAACGGTTTCGAACTCGCCAAATTTCAGTAAGTTGTTAGCCATTTTCTCGTTTTGTTTGGTGTGCAAATCAAAGCAGCGAATCTGATGGTTCTGCTCAAACAATGCTAACAGCGTACTTTCACCGACATTTCCAAAGGCTCCAGTTAATAAGACGAACATATCTAAACACTGTTTGAACCTCCCCTTTAATCCTAGCTCGTAATAGACAGGCTTGTGCGTCGAACAGGCAGATAGCGATGCGAATTGAGGGGTGTTATCATTTAGGTGAGACGACGCTGGTGGTTCCGAACTTCTAGGATTTAGCTTTCTCTGCTACCATTTTCAGTAAATTCACGATTGTCGGTACATCGATATCTTGGAGAGTGGGAATCTTGATGTGGCGCATGGTTTTCCCGGTGCCTTCAAAGAGCGCTACTTCCTCCTCTGATAATCCTTTGATTGCAAACCCTAAATTCACGTGGTCTTTCAGTGCCACGATGTAAAAGGTGCTGTTGAAAAAGTTAGGTACACCCCATTTCATTTCCTCGGATGCATCAGGGAACGTGTCCAAAATAATCGCTCGGAGCTTCTGGAGTATCTCTTTCTGAGGGGATGGTTGATTCGCGATATAGGTTTCAACAGTGGACATTCGATGTGTCACCATGCTCTTGGAGTATCTATGGGTCTCAAATGGGTAATGGAGTATTTATACAACCTAGCTCCAAGGATTCTCATTGGGTGGGTTCATTGGAATAGCCGCACCAATAATCGTTATTCCTATCGTTGTCTCTGCTCTAATTATTCGTAGAATTCGGAAGAATCGTCTTGAGGGAGGTGGATAATTCAGATCATTGAAACAAGTTCACTCAAAACTCATCCTTGCTCAATCAATTATTTGGAGGTATGAAATATGAAGCGAAAATCCGTTCTATTGCTAACGGGAATAGGAATGCTATTCGTACTGATCCCCCCAGTCGCAGCAGATGGGTACTGGTTTCCAATGGTGTTGAATTCGAGTCTTAATGCTCCCCTTTTCAGTCTTCAATACTATCATAAGGTAGTAACCACGTCAAATTCACGAGAAAAATTTGAATTAAACTGGACATCCGGAGCAATTGACGTTAACTACCATATTTTCAATGAAGCTAATTTCAATAATTGGTCTCTGGGTTTACCATCAGCCCCCTATGTTTCGGTTGAAAATGCAAGTACTGGTTTTGATATGTTCATTACCAACGGGGTGAACCAGACATGGGTTTTTGTCTGGTACAATCCTTCTCTAATATCCACACATCTTCTGGGTTCATACGAACGATATCGGTGGGTTGAAGTAAATGGTTTTCTTCCCGGTTTTCCATGGGAAGCCCTCCTGTTAGGAGCAATTAGTGCGCTGACACTAAGCCTTATCATAAGAAGAAAAATTCACAAAAAATAATGCAAAATACCGTTGAAATTGAACGTGGTTCCAAACCTAGTTTCAACTCTTTCAAGGTGAACAACCTCTCGTGTGCTGTTTACACCGTGCGTTCGCAACCAAAGAGATTGAGAAAGATATGTGTTGCCGATATAGTTGTCAATATATCCCAGAAACGCTCATCATCTGGTGTTCAAAATTATAGGATAATATATCCTCAGGACATCAAATATTGAAAGAATATAGGTGAGTATGATGAATCGGAAATGGCTAGGATTATTAGCAATACCCATTGTACTTGGCGTTATATTTGCGGCGCCCTTTCTTTTCACCTTCTTGGCTCCACCTCCTTCTGGCAATGGCGGATCTTCTGGAACGGTTCTTTCAACCTTCATGGAGGGGAAAGCCCCTGATATCTTGGCAGTGCAGATCTTAGGAAACTCCACGGATATTGTATATCCGGAATTAATGGCGGCCCTCTTTGTGCCGAATTCTACCGGTGCTTGGATTGTAAATGCAACCTTCCTGGATGATTCTCAAGGACCTTCTAACATTACAATCTACGAAGAGTATTTTCTTACTACAATTGCTGAGGTAAGTGACATCAATAACGCAATTTACACAGGGCTTGACGCTACAGTACCCTCTCTTGACTCTATTACCGAGTTACCCTATTCTGTAGGCTTTGGTCTTGACATTCTCTACACTGATGGAACCTGGGTTCAACTCTTCACGCTACAAAGCCCAGGAGGACACATTATCTTCCTGAATGGTACATACACGGGCACTCCAGACTCTGTCAATCCATTCAATCCAAGCTTTATTACCCGTGATGAAAACTGGTTCAACGGGATTCTCTTAGAGCCTGGATCTGCCCTTGATAACTTAGTCATGACAATGAATGCAGTGTTTGTCAACCATCTCGGCTAACACAGAAACCAAAAGCCAACGAATTGTTGTACGCTAGTTTGCATATCCATTTAAGATGAACTTCAGGGCAGTTTATGCACGCGGTGCTGGATGTGCAGGTTGAACTGGTAGCGTATCTGTCAATGATTGTTGCTTCAATAGGTTTAGTTGGCGCTGTGATTTATTACATAACTGATCACCGGAATCAAGCTCAGATGCGGAAAACGGACCTGATCATGCGGTTGTATGCTACGTTCATGTCAAAAGAATTCCAAGAAGCTGATATCAAAGTCATAACGCTCGATGTCAAGAATTATGTTGAGTATAAAGACAAGTATGGTCCATATCCTGGTGAGCATCCGATGCACATTGCCTTTCGCTCGGTTGCAGCGTTTTTCGAAGCCATTGGTGTTCTGCTACAGAAAAGACTCGTCGACATCGATCTTGTCTATGAAATCTTCTTTGTTAGCCAGCGGTGGGAGAAACTCGGGCCAATAATCCACGATTTGCGCAAAGAACTTGATAATCCCGAGTATATGGATAAATTCGAATATCTCTACAAAGAAACACAAAGGTACAAAGCTCAAATTAGCTAAGAGAGGAAGCTTTTGACGATTCTATTCAGCGAGCATTACTCACGATTCGACATCTTCAACAGACCACTATGTGACTGGGAAATACTAGGAGGTAAGAGTAAGGAATTTTCGTAATCTCAGTTCATCGCGAATAGGAATCTGTGCTACGCCCAGCTGTACCCCTCTTAATTTTTCAGCAATTATGTTGGGAATCACCTCAAACAATTGAAACCCAGCACGCTGGTAGAAGCCAAGGGCTAGAAGGTTATCATTCGTGGTCACTACCTGCAGTCGATTTCGTCTTTGCTCTTTTGCAAACTGTTCAACTTGTGCAATGAGGGCATGACCAATCCCACAGCCGTGATATTGTGGGAGAACTCCTAGGGCCACGATGAGAACCGCATTATCTTGGAAAGCCGTGTAAAAGACAAACCCCACGATTTTGTTATCACTTTCAGCAATGAATGCTGGATGTTCGGTGACTGTGAATTGATGATCAAACATCAATTGGACGAGGTCCCCCCAAAACGAAGTCACTAAAGCAGAGAGAGATTCAACATCCTCACAGAGCGCTTGGCGAATCTCATACTCACAGTGACGGGGAGAAGAACATTTGGCACACTTGAGGCGAATCCTAGCATCATTTGCACAAACAAGTTTACCACAATCGGAACAGGAATACTCAGCTTGATTCTCACACAGGGAACACTGCTCATATTCGATTGGCATCTGCTTTCACATCGCTTCTTCTATTATCAAGAATCCATAAGAGAGTTTATCTTCCTCGGTTCTCACTTATTCCATAGGGTGTCTTTGTGGGAAAAAGAAAGCTGAAAAAAGTCGAAGCCAATTCAAAGCTGACTTGGGCAGAATGGCTTATTGAACGTAAAGAAGCACTTTCTATTCAAGATGAGACACCACCCGATTCGAATTTTATTCCCCATGACCATAGCTCACAAGGGTTTGCTGGTACTCCGAGTGCCTTTAGTCCAGGAGTTTTTTTGAAACCCACCAAACAACAGAAGAAAACCAAATAGAACAAAAGTGGAATTTATCCAGCAAAAATCTGAGAGAAAAGAGAGAAGAAGGGACCCGTGCCCCGTTGCCCGAGTCCCACAACGGTGTGGGCACGTTCACGACTCGAAGCCGAATCCTAATTGCGACAAGCAAACCAATAAAGGTACCTGACGCGATTAGCCTGTTTTTGAGCCATTTCCGCACCCTGAGGATAATTGTATTTGTACATTTTTGAGCACCGAAGAAAGCATAGGGCTCCGCGTTATATAAGGCGGACTCACCTTTTGGGCTCACTTTCAGAGGTCACAACACGTGACTAGAAAAAACTGAACTTGCAGGTTCATGTTTAGTGCCATTTTCGGTATTCAAGGGCGTTTTTAGTAACTGTCCGTGTCCCATGAATATATGTGCGAGACTTACTACCCCTCTTTCAGAGCAACCACAAACTGGTGAAATAAAGTGGCACTCTTTAAGAAAAAAGGAAAGAAAGTTCACTTCGACAGAATCTCTGTCGGTGAACGTGCAGCCCTTGGCTGCCGTAACCCCCATCCCACATCAGGGTTTCGCCGAGCATATAAGGTCATGACTTCCCGGCGTGGATCCAAGTGGTAGGATCGCCGGTAAGGCTGACGTAAAACAATGATTACTGTGGGGCTGGGTGAGTCCCCGGTATCATTCGCTCATTGTGGACGCACAATGGGTGAATGGTATCTTTTTGTTTTTCAAATTCGTTTCTAATGAAAAGCATCCGTCACACTATGCAGTTTTATGTTGAAACGAAGATGTGAACTTGTGAGTGTATATGACCTCCATTAATGTGCTCTTTCTCTGGGACGTCCCTACTCCTCTTCGAACCCGTCTGCAGGAACGGTTAGGTAACTTTTCGAGTCTCAAACTCATATTCCCAGAGAAAGCTGACGATGACGAATTCATGAAGTACGCACCTTCTGCGCATATCATCGTTGGTTGGCGTCCGTCAACTGAACTTCTTGAATGTGCAAAGAATCTGAAACTGTTCATTTTTCCGGGTGCTGGAGTTCAACATCTTGTGAAGTGGTTCAACGGGCAAGGGCGTTCTCGCGGGATAACATTCGTAAATGGACACTCAAATTCTATCTTCGTAGCTCAACATGTTGTCGCGATGCTTCTCTCTCTCCTCAACAATATCGTCCCACATCATAACTGGATGGCCACTGGAGAATGGCGAAAAGGTGACACAGAGGCTAAGAACATTCCTATGAAAGGACGAACGGTGGGACTACTAGGGTATGGCGCAATCAATCAGCAAGTACACAAACTTCTATCAGGTTTTGATGTGGCCATTGCTATTCTCCGTCGAAGCTGGGTGGAGAAAGACATTACTCTCCCAACTTCCGTGAAGAAGTATCTTCCTTCACAGTTAGAAAAGTTCCTAGATGAAGTAGATACTTTGATTGTAGCACTTCCATTAACCCCTGAAACCGAGGGTCTCCTCAGCTACAACGAACTCATTCGGTTAGGGGAAAACGGCGTGGTTGTTAACGTTGCTCGCGGATCTATCGTTGATCAAACAGCACTCTATCAGGTTCTCAAAGAGAAAAAAATAGCCGGAGCCGCTATTGACGTTTGGTACACCTATCAACCTGAACCCGACAAACAGGGACGCAAATATCCTTACGAAAAACCATTCCATACACTTGACAATATCCTACTTTCTCCCCACCATGCCGCTTCACCCTTCGATGATTTGGATCGGTGGGATGAAGTCATCGACAATATCACTCGCTTTGCACAAGGGCGAAAGGACTTCATCAATATCGTTGACACTAAACGCGGATACTAGCCCTAATCTCTTAGTTAGGTGAAACAAGATATTTTAAACAAACCAGGAAATTAGGCGCTCTTTGGTTCGGATGCGGGTTTTGGTTTTGCCTTCTTAGGCTTCTTTGCTGGTTGTTCTGCCATTTGGACAATGACCTTATGAAGCACCGCAAGCCGTAATACATCGCCCTTTTTTAGGCCAGCACTTTCAATGAGCCAATCGGGAAGCTGAATCGTATTATCTTCTAAAACGTGGGCGTTAAATTCAATCATACCCCAATCACCAGAGTCGAGACGTTGCTTAACACCTTAGATTATCACTATTTAAAACACTCTTGGCGAATTCGGTGACCTTGGATTCTCTGCAAAGTTCGAAATCCCCAAAGGAAAGCTCTTTTTGATGAGGAAGTATCAAACGATGTCACGGTAATCCCAATGACAACTCTTCCTTATGTCCAAACTAGCGTGTTTGTAGATGAACGCTACCCTTTCGGAGGAAATCAACTTGCCACCTTTTGGAACCTTAAAGCTAATTCCACAATATCCTCCGAAGTTATGCAAGGAATTGCCTTAGAGATGAATTTCTCTGAAACAACCTTCTTCGAATCCTCTAAACTGAAAGACTGTTCATTCAAAGTGCGAATCTTCACACCTGCCCGGGAAATCCCCTTTGCCGGACATCCCACCCTTGGTAGTGCCTTTGTCTTGAAACACACACACCTCATCGACACCTCAGTTTCTGAAACCAACTTGGAACTTGGAATCGGAAAAATCCCTGTAGAATATATTTCAGCAGATGTAGTCCGTATGATTCAACCGACTCCGAAATTTCTCTCTAAACTGGAAAATCAAAAAGTAATTGCGGCGACCGTGGGGCTTACTGAATCTGCAGTCTCAAAACAATTTCCGATGCAATATGTTGCCACCGGAACGCCATTTCTTGTTGTTCCACTAATTTCACTCAAAGCCGTTCAACAAGCTCAGCCCGACGGCCAAGCCATTTTACAAACACTTGGAGATCATTCCACCGCGAAAATTGTCCTTCTAAGCACGGAAACAGTAAATTCAGATTCTGATGTGCATGTCCGAATGTTTGCTCCTGATGTTGGTGTCTTAGAAGACCCTGCAACGGGGAGCGCAGCAGGACCCATTGGAGCCTATGTTGATCATTATGGGCTACTGAAACGGATAACACGAAATTCACCAATCGTTATCGAGCAGGGTTACGAAATTAATCGCCCCAGCCAGCTAGTGGCAGAGGTGACTGGAACAAAGAACCCTGAAAATGTGTTAGTGTCAGGAAAAGTCAAACTTACTGCAGAAGGAACATTCTATGCAGACGACTAATCTCTTTGGCTAGAGCTGAAAACGGTGTTGGATTCAATAAACCCGCCTCCAGAAACAGCCATCCTTGGTAGCGAACTCAACCAATATTTAGTTGATCTATTTGGTGAAACCCGCACACAAGCTCTTGCATCCGCGTTATGTAAACCAGGAGCCTTCTTCCATCTTCGCACCAATACCCTCCGTACGACTAACGACAAACTCGTAGCTCAACTCAACAAAGAAAACATCAGTGCTGAAATTATTGAACCAAATCTGAATGCTGTTGCTCTACCCATTCACAAAATGGGCTCTGTCCCTCTACATGATCAGGTGATTCTCGCGGATAAGGCGAGTTCAGAAAACGTGCTCCTCGGAAGCCATCTGTATCGACCAGGTGTCAAACGCTTTGATCGCTTCTCTCAAGGTGATGCTGTAACGGTTGTCAATCCCAGAGGCCATATGGTTGGTAGTGGCATTGCTGCCGTTGATAGCAAAAAATTGCCTGGCCTCAAACAAGGGTTAGTCGTGGAAATCACAAATTCCTACTACGATTTACCAAGTATCGCAGATCTCTCTGCGTTCCAAGAGGGCTTGTTCTACTCGCAATCACTTTCTGCTATGCTTGTTGCCCCAATTCTTGCTCCTCAAAAAGGGGAGATAATAATCGACTTATGTGCCGCACCAGGTGGAAAGAGCACCCACATCGCCCAATTAGTAGAAAACCAATGCCAGCTAATAGCTGTCGATCGTTCTGAACGACGATTAAACCATTTAATCACTGAAGCAGAACGCATGGGAATTACTTGTATCACTCCCTTTGTTGGTCGGGCTAAAGACTTCGTGATGAAACATCCAAAAATTCAAGCTGACCGGGTTCTCGTCGATCCACCTTGCACTGCACTAGGCGTTCGACCAAAACTTTTTGATGAAACCACACTAGCTCGCATTCAAAGTACGGCATCGTATCAGCGCATGATTTTAGACTCTGCCATATCTGTGCTCCGTCCTCAAGGAATCCTGGTGTATTCAACATGCACGTTGACAATTGAGGAAAACGAATTGAATATCCAACATCTCATCGATAACAACGGGTTTACCCTTGAATCTCAAACACCATATATTGGCTCAAGAGGAATTGCTGGAGACTCTCAGGTTAAAGCACACGTCCAACGGCTATTCCCCGATATCCATGATCTACCCGGCTATTTTATTGCCAAACTGAGAAAACCGGAATAGTTGAAATCATTGGGACCAACCTTCTTTCCCAATAAGAGGTACAAAGGCTACTGACATTTGTCGACGTTCCATCACTTCTCCTTTCTTATTCTTCGTGACAAGAGTGAGTTCCTGCCAAAAGTGATGACGACCCACAGGAATCAACAACATTCCTTCCGGTTTCAGTTGTCTGACTAAAGGTTCAGGTACGTGGGGTGCCGCTGCTGCCACCATGATACGGTCAAAGGGCTCCTCATTGGGTAAACCTAGGGTTCCATCTCCCTCTATCACTGTTACACGATCACTGTAACCCGCGCGTTCTAAATTGGCATTTGCAAATTCAACTAATTCTGGTTTTCGCTCAATCGTGAAAACATGACCCGATGGAGGTTGGTTAGAAGGTGAGACGACTTCTGCCACCAGTGCCGCATGATACCCAGAGCCACCTCCTACCTCTAAGACTTTCATTCCTTCCTTGAGATCAAGAAGTTCAAGATAAATCAAACACATATGAATAGCTGAAATTGTTTGCCCCTCTCCAATGGGTAGGGGGGTGTCAACATAGGCATCATGAACGAGGTGGTCAGGCAAAAAGAGTTCACGCGGAACCGTACGGTATGCTCGCATTGTTTCTTCTTTCTTCACGGTTCGAGATGCGATTAACCGCTTTAAGGTGGCTTCCTTTCGTCCACCATCAGGTTTCACGTTTTCAGAGGGCGTAAAATCACTCACCAATCAAGCTCAGAGGTTCTCGATTTGAAACTATTTGTACCCGCCCTACTAAATACCCCACTATGGCATCGACAAAACAGCACCAATTCACCATCATCGCTTACGGACATGTCAACGTCCAGGCCACCCATTCCTCCACCTTCGAAATCACAATGGATCCTAATCTCTCTATGAAAGGTGACTGCATAATTGGCATCAAAGCCTCCCACGGTGCTCAACATCTAGATATACAATTTGGCGATGTCATGCGACAGCCACAAACCAAAATTCTCACCTATTTATCCGCTGGGACAATAACTGATCAAATCCACGGATTTGGGTCTCCCCACTTCACACTAACCTCTCCAACCTCGCTAGTGTGGCGAACAAGTGATTATGTAGATAATCGAACGGTTGCTATACGTTGCAATAAGGCGGCAAAAAATCTCAACCGACGCCTGATTGAATCACTGCAAAATCCGGAAACAGAGCTTCAAATCACCATCACTGTTTCCGTGGAGTCAAGTGAAGATCCAACACTACCTGATCTTCATGGGGTGCAGCAGGACGAATAACACGTGAATCCTTGATTTGAGTATCATAACCAACATTAGCTAGTTCGTCTGTTACAATAGTTCCAAGTGACTCTATTGTGACCGATTCGGTTACTACCCCATAGTAATGAATAGTTCCACCATTCTTGTGCAAAGCTTCAGCTGCTGCGTCTAAGAACGAAAAAGCGTCATTTGGCAGATTCATAATAACTCGATTTGCCTTCCCAAGGAGTTGATTTTGAATAATTTTGCGTGCGTCTCCCACAAGAGGCACTACTTCTCCTACCAAGCGATTCAATTCGAGGCTTTTTTGTAAACATTGGATAGCGTGGGAGTTCACATCAATGGCAAACACCTGTACCGGCTGACGTTTAGCTGCAAGAAGTGCAAAGGGGCCGACTCCAGTAAACATGTCCACAACAACCTCGCCAGGCTGCACTAAACTTGCGACTCTATCGTGTTCGGTTCCGAGGCGTGGGCTAAAGTAGGTTTGAGTTACATCAATGGCGAGTTTTACACCATATTCGGTGTGGATTGTTTGTGTTTGACCTTCCCCAGCAATCAAACGTAATGGACGAATACGGCACACTCCTTCAACACCACCCTCTTTTGCATATACTGTCGATACATGTGAATTCACGACCATTATCGCATCGCCAATCAGTCTTTCAAATGGAACCACTTTCTCGTTTAGTTCCACAATTGCAATTTTTCCTACAATGTCTAAGGAATGCGGAAGGAATTGGTGTAAGTCATCCGTAAGGATTCCCTGCAATGCTGTGCTGAGATCAGCAGGTTTTTTCGATATAGGTTCGAGCTCCTTTTCCACCTGTTTTAGGTTTGGAAGATTTTGTGTGAGCTCAGCTAGTTCATTTGAACTCAGTTTATGGCGAAGAGGAAAGTAAAGGTGAGTCCCATCTTTGGTAATAGGGTAATCAGTATCTAGATGCCCATGTTCCACTAACATCAAACGTAGTTGTTCTCCCAGGTGCTGCTCAACCTGGATACATTTTTTCTTCATAATCGGGGTCTACTCTTTCGAAGTAGGAGGGGAGATTTCCGCATCATCAGAGGGTGATTCGCGAAATATCTTCACCCGGCTCGGTGCTAGGATGATGTATCGGTTCCCAAGTTGCCCAATATCTCCGCCAACACTAATACACACCGCTCGCAGCTGTTCAACAGCTCGTTTCAATTGGGTTTGGGTTTCGGTACCCTGCTGAACGAGTGGCGAGACATCCATGACAACCATGTTTCCTTTTCGAACTTCTTCAGAAATGGGTGTGACATCCATCAAACCCGAGAGCTCCATAAACCGCACATACATCGAAGCAGCTTCAATACTTGTACTTGGTGTCGACTCTTTCGTATCAGCAGTTACTTCTTTATCCTTCTTTTTTCGTCCAAATGGGCTCAAACCGAATCATCCTCCGACAATTCTACAACTCAACGATGAAACGAGAACTGTAAAAATCCTTCGCCTTATACCTCCGAGAGCTCCTTGACGAGCTTCCACAACTGGTCACCCACATAGTGAAGTGTTTCGAGGGCGCGCCCTTTCTTCCTTTCCACAATCACTTCGCGTGTTATAAGCATCCGCCCCACCGCTAAAGGCACTTGGTTCTTTTGATCGATAATCACGGCTAAATCATCAACCTGAAGACTTTCATCAATGCTTAGGATGCCTGGTGCCATCACATCAGCCCCATTTGCGATGTGTGGAACGGCGCCCATATCGACCACCACTTGTGGTAATTGGACATTATTGGCGATTAATGCAGGTAATCCTGGAAACATTGCAGCTTCCAACTGAACGAGCCATAACTCATTCTGAACAAAGTACAATTCTGATTTATCATCCAATATGATGTGCTCAACGGGCACCTTACCTAACTGCGTCTCACGAAGCGCCTGGTGGATAAGAAGGGGCGTCTCTTCGAATCCTTTTACCATTTTTCGCAGTTCTTTTGTGCGAAGAATAGTGCGATGTTTGATGCGCATGAACAATCCCAATTCTCTAAATGAGTAGCAAACTTTTTTAAGGTCTCTTAGGCATGCCAGTTGCAATTATCAGGCAGGAGCTTGTGCCGTGTCAGAACATCGTCCTATGGATTTACTTGGTCGGTCGCTAAACTCTCAAGTCTTAGTGAAACTGAAAGGTGACAGAGAACTCCGTGGTCGTCTCCGCGGATATGATCAACATTTGAACCTCATCCTCGATGATGCAGAGGATCTTACGGAACAACCCCCTCAAGAACTGGGAACCGTAATTCTTCGCGGTGATAATGTCATCCTCCTTTCACCGTCAGGAAAAGCCCCAAAGAAAAAGCCTGCGAAAAAGAGCAAGTGATGAACAATGGGTAAAGGAACACCTTCCTTTGGAAAGAAAAACAAAAAAACACACATCCGCTGCCGACGCTGTGGGCGCCGTTCCTATCACGTCAGAAAGAAACGATGTGCAGCCTGCGGATTTGGAATAACCAGCCGAATCCGAAAATACAGCTGGGCACGCAAAGACTATACACGGACTCGTCTTGTCTAACCCACTTCTATGGGCCGGTAGATCAGTGGTAGATCGCCGTCTTTATCGGTATGATGCTGTTATACCGGTGACGAAGGCATGGCGGAGGCCCCGGGTTCAAATCCCGGCCGGTCCACCATTCTCTTTTCTTGGATTTTTCTGTAGTGTACACAAAAACATTAATACCTACTGAGTTATCCCAATGGCTCACATTAACGCGAAAACTTCGGGGTTTATTGTATGTCACAGGCATTTTACTGGAAGAAATTAGATGATGGTGCCCTCCTCCTCATCGCTATTGCAATTTTTGGAGCGGTTCAAATCTACCTTTCATACCTCGCCGCCTTTGTCTATCTTGTCCTCTCTGCTTTGGTTCTCACCCTCGTTCCCCTCGGAGTCGTCCTCACCCAAACAGCTGCAACAGCCATCCTTGCTGAACTCCTCGGCTCACGCTTCTTCCCCTACCACGCCCCCCGCGGCTCTCCTGCAGCGAGTTCCACACGATTGTATCTCCGTCGATTTGCCATAGCGCTTCTTGCTTTTCTCATTGTTCTGGGTATCTGGGCGGGCATTTACTACTTGATTTTCAACTTTTCCTACTTCACCCAAATAGCCTATATCGTCGGATACATCATCGCCAATGTAGCAGGGGCACTCCTTCCTCTCACTCTCATTGCGGTTGTTGACTTTCTCTTCAGTCCCTGATCTACTTGCAGACCTGGCCACTAGTCGCAGAAAGTAAATGTGGTGCCGACGGCGTGATTTGAACACGCGACAACGGGATCTTCAGTCCCGCGCTTTCGGAACTGCAGCACATAACCCGCAGGTTAGGCTACTCCCGGGCTAAGCTACGTCGGCATATGTGGTGGGCCGGCCGTGATTTGAACACGGGACCTCCGCCGTGTCAGGACGGCGTCATAACCAACTAGACCACCGGCCCAGAGCCAAGGATTACCTCGGGCTCTGTTTCCGGACACGCGCCTTAATATCTTTTTCCGTGGAATCGAAAAATCCCTCTATCGTAAGGTGCGAATCCACTCGTCATGTAACGAGGGCTGATCAGGTGCACCAGGGACAGCGTGGAACTCCGTTTCAAGCTCCTGCACGATCTTCGCGAGTTGGCCTTCTGAAGCGACACAGTCAAGGACGCCTTCCTCAAAATCGAAGTTTGCTGGAGGAAAGGTGATTCGGTGCATCAAGGTGATGAGCACCCCGTTTAGCTCAACGCCAATCGCATAGATGCGTAGTGCACGGAGCCATTGGGCGGGATTATCTGCCACTTCGCCCTCAAAGGGGGCTACATGATACACGGGCTCAAAAGTGACAATTGCGGCTTGACGGGCGAAATTGAGGAACTTTTGGTAATTTTGGACTTCCACAGGGGGGACGTATTTCATTTGATCATTCTCCATGAGGCTCTACTTCCGTTTAGGTGAGCTCTCCCTCCCCATCGTTTCCAGTGGAGCCCGAAAGCTCCATCGTTCGTGGGGAGAACGGGAAACATTGATAACAAACTATACTTATAGACACTTACTTATAAGTATTGTTATTACCTTGAAAAATTAGATAAAAAACGATAAAAATAGATTAGAAGCTGAGTAAACGCGGTCTCCACCCCTCCCCGGTCAGTACTCACCACAAAATCAAGTCAAAAAACACGAAAAAATCCAAAAAGTAACTGAAGAAATGGTGCGGTCGCCGGGATTCGAACCCGGGTATTCGGCGTGGAAGGCCGAAATCATAACCACTAGACCACGACCGCTTCAACCCGCAGGGGAGACCGCGATTCGCTTAAGTCTTTCCGTTCTAAGCGGCATCATTTTCGGGGAAGGAAACAGATGAGCCAAAACCAATAAAAGGGGTGGCGGATTTTACAAGATTCCGTGCGCTGTTGGTCTAGTGGCTAGGACTCCAGCCTGCCACGCTGGGTGCCCGGGTTCAAATCCCGGACAGCGCACCACTCTCAAGTTTTTTAGTTGTCGGTGTAAAATATGCGAAGGCGCGGGAGCCGTCGATGGCGTGCCACAGTAATCAAAAATCTTTGGAACCTTTTCCAGAGGGCTGAAGCGGTAGCGCCTCAGGATCCGACATTAGCCCGGCGTTATGTGCAATCAGCCCGACGAATCGTGATGCGAACTCGAGTTAGGTTACCTGATGAGTTACGCCACCGATATTGCCACCGCTGTGAGAACTATTTACGACCTGGAGTTAATGCGCGAATTCGCCTGCGAAACGCCGGTCGAAATAAATCAGTGGTAATTACCTGTCTGACCTGTGGAAATAGGCGAAAGATATTATGGACATCGAATCGAGGAACTCAACATGCCAACAAAAGCTGATTTGGCCCGTATTTGGGCTAAGGAAAAACCCGCTGTCCGTATTGGAAAAGACGGATTAGATGCAGGGGTCATTGAAGAAGTCAATCGCCAGCTCAAAAAAAGGAAGGTCATCAAAGTCAAATTCCTGAAGCTCACCGCTAGTTCAGACAGTTTGGATGACCTGATTGACCAGTTGGCCACTCGAACCTCTAGCGAAGTGTGGGGGCAACGTGGCTTTGTTGTAGTACTTGCCAGGAAGGCAAAGTAAAATCACAAAGTAACTACGAAAGAATTTTAAGGCGCTCATCGACTATCTCAGCCGACTCGCCGGCGAGTCATTTCTCTATGCGCCGTGAGGTCGTTGTCGTGTCTACTGTATATGATGTTCCTGCTGAGCAACTCATTCCTCGTATTGCAGAGGAGCTCAAGAAGGCAAAAGAGATCACACCCCCAGAATGGGCCCATTTTGTGAAAACAGGCACACACAAGGAAAAACCCCCAACTGACACTGATTGGTGGTATACACGCTGTGCCTCGATTCTTCGTCGATTGTATGTCAAGGGTCCCACGGGCGTTGCACGCCTTCGAACTGCTTATGGCGGACGCAAACGACGCGGATCCCGCCCTAACCACTTCTCCAAGGGTAGTGGGTCTGTTATTCGAAATGCACTCCAACAACTGGAAAAAGCAGGACTTGTTGAACACGATAAGGGCACCGGGCGTCGGCTGTCAAACAAAGGTCGATCGTTCCTAGATAAATTGGCCCATATGATGCGAACTCAGGATGCAGGATAAATAAACGCGGAGGCTGACGCTTTTGAGCGAAGAAGAATTAGAAGAGCTGCGACGGCGGAAAATGGCTGAATTGCAACAACAGGCCGCAGTAGAGCAGCAAGCCGCAGCTCAAGACGCGGAAATCCGTGCCCAACGGACCGCGGTTCTTCGACAGATTCTTTCCCCAGAAGCGCGATCACGATTATCCAATCTCCGGATGGTTAAGCCTTCCTTTGCAGAACAATTGGAAAATGAACTCATCCGTCTAGCTTCAACGAATCGATTACCTGAAATCCCAATTACTGACAAAACGCTGAAAACCATGCTTGCCCAACTGGCCGGTCGTCAGCGCGATACAAAAATTCAGTTCAAATAAAAAAGGTGACAATGATGGCACGAAATAAACCACTGGCAAAGAAACTTCGACTTGGTCGTCAATTAAAATCCAATGTGGGCGTTCCAGCCTGGATTATGGTCAAGACCAATGGGCGCGTACGCACACATCCCAAGCGCCGGAATTGGCGACAATCCAAGTTGAAGCCCTAACAGTAAAAGGAGTTGTACCCAGGAATGGCAGAAAAAGATGATGCACTGATTGAATCACTCGACGTCCCTGAAGTTGCCGAAGAAATCGTAGTTGAACGACTTTACACCATTCCTTTGGGTAAAGCCTATGAAGCCGTTCGCAAGAAACGAGCAAAGCGGGCCGTCAATCTTGTCAAAACCTTTATCATCCGACACATGAAAGTCGAAGACGAAGCCGAACTCACCATCGACACTGCTCTCAATGAGTACCTGTGGACTCGTGGCATTGAAAAACCCCCACGCCGGGTTCGCGTTCGAGCAACCAAGGATCGGGAAGGCGTCGTCAAAGTCTTTCTCGTCGAGGGTTAATTTCCCTACCAATTTCAACTGGATTGGGTATCATTTTGTGGGGCGTATCCCATGAGTGGTAAAATTCAACGCTTCGATTTTAATGGCAGTTCAAACATCGGTGCGTTTTGCCGGGTCACCGATCAATGGGTACTGCACGCTCCCAGTAACGAGCCCACGATTCAAGGTATTTCCGAGCTCTTTGAAGCCACACGTATTAGCACCACGATTGGGCAAAGTACGCTTACAGGTATACTCACCGCAGGAAATCAGAATGGACTCATAGTCCCCCATATCATCGTGGATGAGGAACTGGAAACCCTTCAAGAAAGCCTAGGTGTTCCAGTTACATCGCTAAACTCAAAGCTCACTGCATTAGGCAACCTGATTCTCACCAATGACCATGCCGCTTTAGTCAGCACTGCCTTTTCAAAAACCGAAATCACCGCCATACGTGATGCGCTGGGAGTTGAGGTCGAGGCAAAAACCATTGCTGGCTCGGATTTAGTTGGATCTTATTGTGTTGTGACCAACCAAGGTTTACTTGCACATACCGACGTTTCCGAAGAAGAACTCGAATGGTTAGCCTCATTCTTCTCTGTAGAATCAGATTTCGGCACCATTAATTGTGGCGTTCCCTACATCTCCATTGGTCTACTTGTTACGATAAAAGCCGCTGCAGCAGGATTTGAAACAACTGGACCCGAACTCATGCGAATAACCGAGGTCTTCTTCTAAGACTTCGCTTACACGTGGAAAGAGGTGAACTACCTCTGCTTTCATACAGAGGTTTCCATCGAGTCCGCTACCCGGGGGAGGTGGGGTAGGGCTGTGTGTCGATGCAAGCCATTCAAGAAGTCTTGTAATGGCTCCCCGTTCACAGGGGGTTGCTGATAAGTGTCTTGAAAAACAAGTCCTTATCTCCAAAAGAGTTAAAATAGACCTGGCTATTCGATGGTTGACTGCACATCTAACTGAGGCTGGTAAGTATGTCAGTGCAAATATTCCGTATCGAAGGAACCTATGTCCGTATTAAGCGTAAATACCGTTTTTCCCATGAAATCCGGGCTGTCACAGAAGACAATGCTCGGGAACAACTCTATTCTCTACTGGGTTCCTTCCATAGAGTGAAACGCCCTGCAATCACCGTTGAGACTGTCAGTATAATTAAACCGGAAGAATCGGAGAAACCTCTTATCCGAAAACTAAGTGGTATTGAATAGAACTCTAGCCTCCCTACAACATCCTTGGGGAAGAATGATTATGGCTCAAACACCTCCCAATCCCGAGCAATTAGCTCAACAACTAATCATGTCAGTACAAGCACTCGAAGAAGAAATCGCCCGTGGACAAAATAATCTCCAGATGATTGAAGTTCAAATGCAAAGTGTCGCAGAAACCGCAACAGCGGTGCAGGAACTGAAGAATCACAAAGCGGGTGATGAAATCATGGTTAATATCGGCTCTGGTGTCCACATATACGTCAAACTGGTTGATGCCAACCATGTGGTGACGTCTTTTGGTGCAGGGTTTGCCGCTGAAAGAACTATAGATGAAGCTCTAAAGCGCTTCGAAGAACAACAAAAACAGCTCACCGACATTGCCCAACGACAACAGGATCAAATCCAGAACACTCAGAATCGAATCGAGGCATACCGCGCTCAACTCAATGAACTCATTCAAACCGCACAGCAGCCACCGTCGAAAACAGAATGAAATTGTAGTACTTTGGGGAACTTCAGGTGTTTGAAAAACTTCGCAAGGCAGTCGATGGGTTCGTCCAAAAGGTCACTCATAAATCGATTAGTGAAAAAAATCTCGATGACGCTTATTCTGCCCTCCAGATAGCGCTGATAGAAAACGATGTGGCCTATGAGGCCACCGAGAAAATCAATGATCGCATAAAAGTAACCTTAGAAGGCGAACAAATCGGACGGCTCCAAAGCAAGAAGAATATAATTCGCGAAGCCCTCTACCAAGCCATTTTGGAAGCTCTAACGCCTGAAGAGCCAGTTGATATTTTTGCTCTCCTAGAAGAGCGAAAAAAGGCTGGAGAGCCACTCACACTCATGTTCCTTGGGGTTAATGGGACTGGCAAAACCACAACCATAGCCAAACTCACCTACATGTTTCAGAAGAAGGGGTACTCTGTTGTCTTAGCCTGTGGTGACACCTTTCGTGCAGGAAGTGCGGAACAACTGCAAACCCATGGTGATCGCCTGAAAGTACGCGTCATTAGTCGCCCCTACGGGTCTGATTCGGCATCAGTTGGCTTTGATGCGATTAACCATGCAAGAGCACGAGGAATCAACGTTGTTCTCATTGATACTGCAGGGCGAATGCAAACCGATAAGAACCTCATGGCAGAGCTAAAGAAAATCCACCGCGTCGCTGAACCTGACCTTGTTATCTTTGTTGGCGATGCATTGGCTGGGAACGACGCCATAGAACAAGCAAAGACTTTCAACGAAAAGATTGGCATTGATGCTGCTATCTTGACCAAGGTGGATGCTGATACAAAAGGTGGTGCAGCCTTATCCGTAGCAATTGCTACCGGTAAACCGATTATCTTTGTTGGAGTGGGTCAAGAGTACTCTGACCTCGAGATTTTCGATCCAGAGTGGTTTGCCCAGAAAATCGCCCCCATAAACTAATTTTACATCGGTCATTGCTTGACGCAAAGGCTAAAAAGTAGCAGTTGATGCAAGTTCAACCGATTAGTTTCCTGTGTGTGAAAAAAATGGAACTAAAAGGGCGACATTTGTTAAGTTTGAAAGATTTCACGCGTGAAGAAATTCAACTCATTCTTGACACTTCGTCAGATTTGAAGCGATTGCGGTACCGTAGTGAATTAGGCACTAGCCTGTTGGGACAATCCGTGGGCATGGTTTTTGAACGCCCCTCCACACGAACCCGAGTGAGCTTTGAAGTAGCTATCAACGAACTCTCTGGTGACTCCCTCTTTCTCAGTTCTCAAGAGCTCCAGCTCAGTCGTGGCGAACCAATTGCCGACACTGCACGTGTACTAAGTCGCTATATCCATGGTATAGTGATTCGGGCTACAAGCCATGAGAATGTGGTCGAACTTGCGGCACATAGCACCATCCCTGTCATTAACGCCTTAACACCCATGTATCATCCCTGCCAAGGGCTAGCTGACCTCCTAACAATCCAAGAGAAACTCCACGAACTAGAGGGCCTCAAACTCGCCTATGTTGGCGACGGCAACAACGTATGCCACTCCCTAATGTTAGGCGGTGCCACCATGGGCTTAGAAGTCACCGTAGCTACACCTCCTGGTTTTGAACCCAAGCCCGAAGTCACGAAAATTTCTCGAGAGCGCGCAGAGGAAAATATGGCCCAAGTAGAACTCACCAACGATCCCAAAGCAGCAGTTGAAGACGCAGATGTAATCTATACCGATGTATTTGTTTCCATGGGACAAGATGCTGAACGCAAGAAGCGACTTGCAGCCTTCCTCCCCGATTTTCAAGTCAACGAGGCGCTTGTTGAACTTGCTGCACCACATAGTATTGTCATGCACTGTCTCCCTGCTCATCGAGACGAAGAAATCACCGATGGGGTCATTGAAGGTCCCCACAGTGTTGTCTGGGATCAAGCTGAAAACCGACTCCATACCGAGAAAGCGGTCCTTGCCCTGTTCCTCTAACACTCTAAGAGGTCAGGAACTTTGTCCGTGATTTGCTTCTGCTCACAAAAAGACCTCGCAGCCCTAAACATCAAACACCAACTCCTTACCCTCTTCCCATTCACCGAAACCTCTGACACCTATGATACCCATCCCATCTATCAACTCGATAACCTCTCTGTGGTCACTATCGAAAAAGACAGCATCTATGCAGACAACCTCGACGCTTCGTTTTCTGCCGACTTGTTTATCTTCGCGTCCAGACACAAATCCGCAGCCTTCAAACCAGCCCTACTTACCCACATACCTGGCAATTGGGCTGAAGCCGACTTAGGTGGAAAAGTGTCCACACTATGCATTGCACCACCTTCAGCTATGAAAATCGCCCTACACTCTCTCTTATCTGAACAGCAGCGACTGGGTCTCACGGATTGGGCATGTGGTTTAGAAGCCACCCATCACGGGCCTTTCATCCCATCAACACCTGTCCTATATGTGGAGATTGGCAGTACCGAAAAAGAATGGGAAAACCCGATTGCAGCTGAGATTATTGCCCGAACTATTGTCACAGTAGCTCAACAACATCAGACCTCATACCCCACAGTTCTAGGATTCGGAGGACCTCATTACTGTCCAGGCTTCACACGCCTGAGCGTTGAAACGCCGTACGCCGTCTCCCATGTTCTGCCTAAATATCATCTAGACCAGCTGTCTGAATCCCTCATGGCTCATGCTATCCAACGCAGTAGTCCTCAACCAACCCATGCGGCATTAGACTGGAAGGGGATGAAAGGAAATCAACGCAATCAAGTCAAAACCATTGCAGAGGGTCTGGGACTCAAAGTTGACCGCATCCGAAATCTCGTTCGGAACTCCAACGAGTGATACTTGACGGACGTGCAAATGCGAAAAGACTTATTAGGAGAGGAAAGATGAGACTGCCCAAGACCTCTAGTTGACCATAGGTGAAAAAAATGTCAAGTCGGGTATCCGAATTCTGGAATAACACCAAGCGCATCGTCCAACTCTCACAGCGACCATCTCGCCAAGAAATCTGGATGCAATTCAAACTCAGCATGCTTGGTCTGTTCGCCATCGGAGCCGTTGGCTACTTCATTCGTATGATCTTTGTAGTGTTCGCACCTTCACTGACTGGCTAGCATTCAACAGAAACAATCCAGTTAAGGAGTTGCGTGGAATGGCAGAAGAGACAACCAATATCTACATCGTGAGAACCACAATCGGACAAGAGAAGGGTATCGCTCACGTTATTTCAGGACGTGTAAGCAAACGCCAAGTCGACCTCAAAGCCATTCTCGTTCCCGAACCACTAAAAGGTTACATCTTCATCGAAGCCCGCAGCCCCCGAGAAGTTGAACTCGCCATCGCAGGAATTCCCCACATCAAAGGCATCATCCCGGGCAAAATCCTCATCGACGAAATCCAACACATCCTCGTACCAACACCCCCGACTCAAGACCTCGAACTCGGTGATATTGTCGAAATCACAGGCGGTCCTTTCAAAGGTGAACGGGCCCGAGTCATGCGCATCGATACCTCCAAAGACGAAATCACCCTTGAACTCTTTGAAGCCCCATCACCCATCCCCGTCAAGGTTCACGCCGACTTCATCCGTATCGTCGAACGCGTAGCTCGTGAAGAAGCTGAAGAGGAGGAAGAAGAGGGAGAAGAACTCCTCGGACT
>JAEOTD010000110.1 GCA_016839995.1 Candidatus Hermodarchaeota archaeon | reverse complement strand
GAAATTGAAGCTAACCAATTTCTCATTGACGGTGTAATCGCCACGGGAGGTGAACCGACACTTCAGCTCGATGCGCTCAAAACACTTGCTGAATGGACCCACAACCACAACCTGGAATTTGGACTGATGACTAATGGAACTAAGCCTGATGTAATTCAACAGCTTCTTGATGCAAAACTCTTAGATTTCGTTGCTGTTGATATTAAAACAATACCCAGCAAAGAGGAATATGTACATGTGACTCAGTCCTCCAGTCAAATATTAAATCGCGTTAAAGAAACAGTAAGCCTCCTCAAATCGTCCAAAGTGCACCACGAATTTCGGACAACTCTAGTCCCCTCAATAATTGAAGATTTTCAACACCTTGATCAAATTCGTCGATGGGTGGGTTCAAAGAATTTCGTTCTTCAGCAATTTCGTCCAACTGAAACCGTCTTAGATTCAACTCTAACAACCTCCTTTACTCCCACTCAACTCGACAAGTTCCAGCAATATGCGCAGAACCATAAGCTAACAACACGGTTTAAGTAACATCGACTGAAGACGAATTTGATGAAACGAAAGGAAAAAGAATTTTATTTAGGGCTGTCGTCAAGAGGTGCGCTGGAGATTTTATAATCGTGCTTGTTACCGAACTACCGCTTCCCCGCGAAGAACAACCTCAAGGATCTTTTCGTATCCTAAGTGTCGAACAGCGTCATGAACGCAGTGGGCGTGTAGTAATGCTCATTGATGCTGAAAGTATGGGTGAAACTAAAACAGATCTTCGAAAGCGACAATTTTCTTATCAAATCCTTGGAATTACTGAAACAAAAATTGTTCCGGGTTCTTGGGTTCTTAGCCCCAGGGAAGATATGGGTATCATCTTAGAAGTTCTTGAAATAACCAAGAGGAAAACTAAAACGAAAACCCCACAACGTGTCGCCCTTAGAGTGAGATTCAACGAAACTGGAAGTATTCGCTTAAATGAAACATGGACCATATTCAAGAAACAACCAATCACGCGTCGTGAAATGGATCGATGGGAGAAACGGATGACTGAAGGAGCGACTCAGTACTACTGGCAGGTTCTCCCGGGAGTTTTAGATTCTGTGCTGTTCAAACCTGATACAGGAGTAAATGGAGAACAAGTACGGAAGATTCGTAACCTTCAAGATCAGATTCTTTACCGAGCGATAAAAACTGCAAAATCCAAAGAATCTGTGAAGCTGACAAGTACACATCTTATTGAAGCAACACGAGAGATTCTTGAACCTTTAGAAAAGGGTTAAGGGGCAATACGAAAGGTTTAAGTGTCTAATACTCGCGGCATCCCAAGCAACGAAATTTTCGGGGGGTAACCACCATAAAATTCTGCCCGAAATGTGGTAGTCTATTACGTCCAGAAAAAAACAAAGCTGGAAAAACTGTACTCAAATGCTCCTGTGGCTATAAATCTCAAGCGAAGGAAACTGAAGGCTACAAGGTTAAGTTTCCCATTCGACATACAGAACGGGACTATATCGTTGTTGTTGAGGAAGATGAAGAGGGAAAGAAACGCAAGAAGCGCGAAATAGACGAAGATGAAAGACAAGAAATGCTTGAGCTGATGTTGGACCACTTTCCAGATGACTAATCCTGTTTAAGTTTCCTCTCTCATTTAGCTCTCAGCAGCACTTGCCTTGAATACGACAAGTAAGCGGTTTTGCAGTTTCATCATCCGAATTTTCACACATAGAAGGGAATCGGTCGATATCCATGATCTTCGGCGGCTTGTTGTTCTCTTCGGGTTTCTTTTGCTAAATCATTCAACTGGGCTTTGATCACAGATTCGTTCTGAATTAAGGGTTGGATGCTTACGTCGACATCAAGAAATCGATTGATTGCGGCGACCATATTTGCAGATGCTTCTGGATCAGGTAAATCTGCTGTTGCTGTAGCCAATAAACAGTATCCATCTAATTTCCGGATGAGACACTCATTTAGAATTGCACCAGCTATTCCCGCAACGAATCCTTTCTGAACCCGCGGAATAGAATATTTTTCAAGCTCAGCTAAGAGGTGGGGTTCAGCTGCGCCAAAAACCTCAGGGGTTCCTGTTCGTTTTTCCACACCAATGCCTTCAACACAAACAACTTTCTTTACACCCTTCTCAGCAGCCCAATCTAAGATTTTACTAGCGACAAAGAAAATAGTCTCCAAGGGTAATGGAAACTCCGATATCACTGTAATATATTGGCCATCTTTGCTTGCATGAATGCGGATAGGTAATCGTAGAACTCCACCAAAAAACGGAGTGACAGGTGGGATAAGGGGGGAGCGAATTGCTCCGATTAGTTTCATCTCGAGGCCATCTATCATTCGACCTGCTGAAATCATGCCAACTAATCCTGGACCTGGGAATCCAATCACCAGGATTGGCTCTTTGGCTAGTTTCACGTCTTCACCAATTGATACGATTTGAATGAACGGCTCTTCTGAATGGGATTTGGGTGATTGTTGCTTTTTTGACAACCTATTTCTCTCCAAGGAATCTACATCAAGCGACTGTTTACTAGCGGTAAATAAGGCTTCTTATCATAAACTCATGCCTTATCCAAACTTGATAATTATCCCCTTTGTTCCTGAAGCCAACGTTGGATAGTAGCATCTTGGTGCCCACAATTTGGACATGTACTTTTCATCACTCGGACATTAGTGATGTTTACCCGGGTTAACAAGTTATGGCAATTTGAGCATGCGAAGTGTTTCTCTCCACAAGCTTCGCATTGCCGAACCACTCCCTCAGCGGTCCAGGGGATAGATCGGCGCATCCATTCATCTGTGACTCGACGGAAACTGGTTCCACCGCATTTTTGACAAATCATTTCATCTGATGCCATTTTCGTAACCACATAATTGTGTTAACTTCACGTGCACTTACTCCTAAATTAAAGGATTTGTATTATTCTTGTTCAGAGATAAGATTTGCAGATTACTAAGAGGATCGGACACCATTAGCAGAACGAAGCTGTCCTTGTTGCACAGAAATGTTGGAAAAATCAAAGGTTGGTATACTGGATCCATTAAGTACTCGATATCTGCGCATCAATTCCTCACGTTTTCCAGCATTCCAACCTGATACATTTTGATAGTATCCAGTAATGCGGCTAAACCAATCCAAATCGGTATGTCCACAATTCGGGCAAACCGCTATCAGGCCGCTGGCCGTACTGTGGCACCGTTTACATACAGACAAATCACGTGTGTAGCTGTAATAGCCCAACTGAGTATTCATGGCGATTCTCTGATTTAGTTTCATGAGTGCATCGGGATCCGGTGCGGCTTCTCCAAGAAAAACATGGAAGATGTTTCCACCAGATAACAAAGGAAATGCTTTCTCCTCAATTGCAATTTTCTTTGCCAATGAAGTTTGGGACTCATAGTTGACCATAAATCCATTGGTATAGTAAGCTGGGACAGCTGTTCGCCCTGCTTCTTCGAGCTGATTTCGCCAATTCGAGATATCTCCTTTAACGACCGATTTCGCTTCGCCATTATAGTGAAGTAGGTCCATAATCGCTAGACGAGTTGAGCACGATTCTGCAGGGGTACGGGCTACAGCGAACGGTAATCCCGTTTCTTCACTGTACATTTTTCGGATGTGTTCCATTTCTGCAATAACACGGAGACCGAATCGTACCGCATCTTGACTTTCATGTAATTGGGCTCCCGTGTGATGCTGAACCATCTCATTAACACCGACAAATCCAAAAATGGGTGAGGAATTAAGG
This sequence comes from Candidatus Hermodarchaeota archaeon, assembly GCA_016839995.1. GTDB lineage: Archaea > Asgardarchaeota > Hermodarchaeia > Hermodarchaeales > Hermodarchaeaceae > Hermodarchaeum. The sequence continues at coordinate 4,011 of JAEOTD010000110.1, read as the reverse complement.
ACATCAAAAAGGGGAGGTGCTTTGTGCCCATTGGATTGCGCTTGTTGAGTGAGAAATGGAAGCATACCGTTATCAATTTGGCGTTGAATGAACTTGCGTTTTATCATGAGAACACGACGAGCTAACTCCATTTTGCCCCGAAGGTTTTCGAGTAAAAGGTTATCGTTACCCTTTGCGATATACGCTAGTCGCGGCAAATTCAATGTGACAACCTGAAGACCGCCCATCGAGAAGTGTGCGCCGTCTTCAAACATAATCTTCTTCTGAAACTCATCCGAGCCAATATCTTCCTCAAGTCGGAATGCACAGCATTGGTAACAATCCTGCCCTTCTGAGTCCCTATAACCAGGAATCAAGTTATCGAAATAGCTGCTACCAAACTTTGCGGAGAGTTTTGCTGCCAAATACATATTCTCTTCGTGCTCGCTTTTTGTAAAGTATTCACGACGAACTCTAATCTCAGGTTTGGGAAAGGTGAACATTTTCCCCCAAGCATCGCCTTGAAGGTATGTCTCTAGAATCGTTGTCATGAAGGTTCGTGCTTCATCTTCGTAATCTCCGTACGTATCTGGTCCGACTTTACCGCGATAAACAACTGGCGCATCACGCCAGACTTTCGGAATTCCTGACTCTAGTTGAATGCTCGAGAAGACTAATTGTCCGCCTCGGGAGACGTAGGTTTCGTTGGCTTCGAAGAGGATTGTTTGAGCAAGCTGTTCAATCTCTCGAGAAGATTTTCCACGGAGGAAAGGCGCCAGGAATACATTAAAATTGAAGAGTCCTTGACCGCCGGCGCTGTTGGTTTGACCGGCTGCCAAGACTTTGATGAGGTGCAATATAGCCACCGTTGGGTACGACGCTGGCTTTGCAACTGCTGTCCTTTCACCAAGACCATCACACATCAATCCATATTTGAAGAAATATCGTGCATCATAATCTGCACAGAAGGGGCGGGTTCCAAAATACTCAAGGTCATGAACATGAATGTCGCCTGCGAGATGCGCATCAGCAAGCTCCGGTGGAAGCATCAATAGGTATGCTTCTTTACAGAGTCGATCTGCTATCTTCTTATGAATGGTTTCAGGGTTGGGTTGCATATTAGCGTTTTCTTGCGCTTCGTAACCATTTCCACAGATGATATGGCTGAAGTCCCACATGGGGACACCAACTCGGGTTAAGGCATTCCGGTAGACTGCAAATCGTGGGTCTTGCTTGGCTTTCTCTAAAAGAACCTGGTTCTGGATTTCTCGAATCAGTGGTGCACTTACGAAGGGAAGCTGCATCTGCTGAATTCTCTGTTCCACTTCACGGGCAATGGCCTTGGCCTCTTCTTGGCTAATTGAAGGAATTTTGAAGAGTTCTTGGACCAATAGCGTTTCACGAACTAAAGCGTCAACGATTTTCTTGCGGTTCCAGCTGCGGATTAATGCATCACTGGTTCGCACTAATGGCATTCCAGCTTCCTCTTTTCGGACAGCTTGAATCCACCGATCTAATGACACTGTTCTCTGGGTTACGCCCTTTGGCTTCCTCCTACGCCGGGCCATGTCCGTTGCTCCTCAGAAATGTTATAAGATTTGATTCATTGAGTCTATTGTTGGGGAATAGGTTCGTTTGGTGAAGAACATTATTGTCGATGACTAGTGCAGGTGTACTGTAGATGCTGAGCATGAGTGCATCGACTTGTGCATCAGGTTCCTCAACCATTCGTTCTGTGTACTCGATCTTATGGTCCTGTAAATACTGTTTAAGCAACTCACATCTGGGGCAAACACTACTAGAATAAACCACACAGACCAAGTAAAGATCCCGCCTCCCTCCCTATTTCTCCTTATTCCATAAAAATCCTATTTTAAGTCGGTAGTGATTTGAATACGCAAATAGCTGGTAAGTTAGTTTTTGATTTAGGCATTTCCTGTCTTCGAAGGGATTTGGCTTCACCTTGTTCCACTGTATTACACTCTCATAAGACACATCGAAATTTTATTACGTAAACCAACCAATTCCACTTCATCAGGAAATTGATGGATCTTGTTATTGTTCACCATCACAAGGTTGCGCGCGCATTGAAAAACAGAGCTAGCCGCTCACTCGCTCTAGGTAACTATGATAGTTCATCCCGCGAGAGCGGTCACACAAATGCCTTCCTGTCATCGCGGATAAGCGACCAGAGAATTTTCAACCTATCGATGCACATAAACCTGCCGATAACTTGTACTCTACCTCAAAGTGTGCACCATCATGAAGAACGACCCATGTGTCCAATTGAGTCAACGTCTCCACGAACTTCTTGCTGAAGCAATTTCAAAAAGCCCCCCTCCCGCAGGGGAATTTGGGGTTCTATACTCAGGAGGTCTAGACAGCAGCGTAATTACCGCACTCTTATTCGATTTTTACTCAGAAACCTTTCCGCTTATTGTTGCAGGGATCAACACGGCTAAGGACATTATGTTAGCCCGGAAGGGGGCAGAAGCGCTGAATCTTCCTCTCACAATGAAGATGCTTACTGCGGAAGAAGTCGAAGAAGCGCTTCCCACTATTCTCTCTATTCTTGGGCAAGTTGATGTATTACATGTAGAATTAGCGATTCCTCTTTTTTTCGCAGCTAAGTGTGCAAGCCAATTTGGGGTGACTGCACTTTATTCTGGTCAAGGTGCTGACGAGTTATTTGGTGGGTATGCCAAATATGAAAAACACTTTCTGAAATCAGGAGAAGAAGCAGTCCTTACAGAAATGAAATCAGATCTTCAGACACTTAACACAAAGACCCTTCCATCAATGAAGGCTATCCTCTCACACCATAATTGTCAACTACTGGTTCCGTTTTGCGACAAGGCGCTCATTGAATTTTCTATGTCAATACCTCTTTCATGCAAAATAGTCCATGACTCAGGAACGGTCATTCGAAAACAGGTTCTTCGCCTTCTTGCAAAAGATTTGGGGCTTCCTCTTGAGTCTATCCATGCTCCTAAACGAGCCCTCCAATATGGATCAGGGACACATCGAATACTAACCAACCTAGCTGCAAACTATTGGGCTGAGAAAAATCCGAAGTTGACACGTCGCCAGGTTAAGACCCATGCTCGAGTTGAGCAATATCTCAATCAATTAATTGATCAATAGATGTGTCCAAGTAAATGCATTTCATTTCAGCATTCTTTTCAGACGTTTGGTCACAGAATCGATAATTAGTGTTATAGCCCCTAAGTTGGCGCTGCGATCTGCAATAACTGCCAGCACGTTTGCTTCACTGATTCTTTTTACAAGCAAATGGCCTCGACTACAACGAAGCATTAAATCCTTGTACTGACCAATTTTTAATCGACTGGTGGTCTGTTCGGATAATGCGCCAAGAGAAGCAATGGCTGCGGCTAACTCTAATTTCTCCACTTCGCCTTTCCCCATTAGAACAATCAGAGGTAATCCATCAGCTGTCATGATTGCAGCACTATGAATTGTGGGCTCTCGACTCACGGTCTCTTCTAGATAGCTCTCCACCTTAGACATGGCTGAATCCGCAGAGGGCGTTTGCATAGATGTTTCCCCTCATTGTAAAGCTTTTAGTGTTTCCCGAGTCAACAAAACTCCTCTCTCCTAGTAAAGAATCTGTATCCATTCGTTAGGTAGCATCTTCGGGGTGCCAATACTTTTATTAACTACTCTGGATTCTCCTTGTCCACCTCAAGGCTAGGTGGTTACCTTGTCCGAAAAATCCTCAAAGACCAAAGCCAAGAAAAAAACCAGTAAATCTAAAACTACCCGCGCCTCAACAAAGAAGGCTACGACTTCAAAGAAAACGACGACTAAGAAGACTACTACTAAGGCTAAGAAAACGACAACAAAGAAGACTACTACTAAGGTAAAGAAAACTACAAAACCAGTGAAGAAAAAGAAAAAGCGAAAAGTTCAACCACCTGCAGAGATTAAACCCAAAAAGCCCCGGCGATTACCCCTTGAACAGCCAGTGAAAGGAGTGTTAATGAATTATCAGCGAGGTACAGTTTTCCAACG
>JAEOTD010000109.1 GCA_016839995.1 Candidatus Hermodarchaeota archaeon | reverse complement strand
GGCTATAATGCCACTCAACTAATCCTCATAGATCTTGGCATACCCTATGACATCATCAATTCAACCTACTTTGGCACTACCGATCTCTCCCCCTATCAAAAAGTAATCATCTCCTCAGTCCAACCTGCTGCATTTTATACAGCCCTGGCCACCCACCGCGCGTGGCTCGAAGCCTATGTGACTAATGGAGGAATCCTTGAGATTCATGCCGCAACACAAGGCACAGAATGGATTCTCCCCGGTGGAGCGGGCTTTAACCACAATGAAACCGATAACATTGACATCCTGGCTCCCTTCCATCCAACTTTATACCATCCTTATCTCATCCACGAACCTGAGTTGGAATACTGGTACTGGTCTACGCATGGATATTTCAATGACACAACCGGAGCAACAATCATCCTTAATGATGGACTTGAGCCCGTATTCTTTGAAAATGCCAGTGGTGATGGATTCATCATTGCGACAGGCCAAACCCTCGAATGGGCATGGTGGGCTTACCAAGAATACAGCATGTTCCTTGAAAGCTTCATTCGGTATATTCCACACCATCAAGTGCAATTACAACCTGGTGATTTCATCGATACACGCTGGGATACACCTGGCGGAGATTACTATGAGTTCAATTTCACATGTGGTCCCTACTTGAATGACTGGGACATCAACATCACAAAAAGTGTTCAACGGTTCCAGCCCGATCATACAATGTACGATGACGACCTGTACTGGTTTGGCTTGCAAACGAATACACGTTACTTGGATTCAGGAACTTCTTGGTGGCTGTCCTCCCACTTCATTTTCATGATTCCTAATACTGGTCTCACGATTGGATCCGCTCTTCCGTTGTGGAATCGATATGGAATTATTGTTGGTGAAGTCGATTATATCTGGGGTAATGGGATAACCTATGAATGCTGGAATGTCTCATGGTTTGATGGCGGCACGCCAAGTTATAGTTACTTCGAAAAGGAATCCGGTGTTCTCCTATTCTTCTCTAATCCCAGCTACGATGTGTATACTGTAGCGTCGAATCTTATCCCACAACCACCTGAACTCGCAGTGATGTACCCAAATGGCGGAGAAACCCTCAACAGCACGGTAACCATCACATGGGCGGTGTTTGATCCAAATAATGACGCGTTAACCTTTGACCTGGACTTCTGGAACGGCAGTAGCTGGAACTCCTTAGCAACTGGGTTAACAACAAGCTATCTTTGGGATACAACAAGTGTACCGAATGGCGCTGATTATCGCATTCGCGTCACAGCCTACGATGGAAGATTCGTTACCGTTGACGAATCTAATGGCATATTCACCATTGACAATCCATTACTTGTACCACCACTGCCTTGGTTGTGGATTGGAGTGGTCATAGTGATCATTGTCATTGTCGTCGTGCTCCTCGTCTACTTGTTTGTACTTCGACCACGATCTGCAAATGCAAAATAGACTATAATGTGGAGGAAGTCTCCTCCACTTCCCTCCTTCTTTTTTAGAAATCTCTCTTTGTTATTTCAAAAAGACCCGTGTTAGACCTTCCTACGGTGCGTTTTTATCTAATAATTACCATCAGAACATAATCCATTTTTGGGAGAATTAAATTATGAGAAATTCTAGGCTCATTTCAGTAGTGTTACTAATCTCGCTATTTATGCCGATGTTCATTGCTCCCGTGGTTCCACTCCTTCCTTCTGAAGTAACAGCAGTTTCAACACAATCGACATCAACCTTACCTAGTGTTCTTAGCGCTCCACCTTTCCCACAAATACCTCGAACTATTCGTGTCGCCATTTACACTGAACCCAACACAACACGCCCATCATACTCTGTGATTGGATTAATGGCCCACAATGGTTTGGATAACCTCTCCACTGTCCTCATTGGAGCGGGCTATCAGGTAACGAACCTCACCACCGATGACATTTACAACCATCAATTAGTAACCAGTAGGTTTGATGTGTTAATTATCCCTGACAACCTACCTCGTGAACGCATCGTCAACCAGGTCAAAAACTTCTGGATTGGCGGTGGTGGCATTCTCAGTTTCGATAGTGCCATCAGCTTTGCCTGCTACGCAGGTATACTTCCCCATGAATCCGAAGGCTCGGAAAATAACGGTGTTTATTGGAGCTATGGTACATGGGCTACGCAACATGATATCCAGGTTCGACATCCAGTAACCAAAGGATATCAAGTCAACCAACTAGTTGAATCAGAAAACATGGACTTCGGAAAGTTTAGCTGGGCTGCCCTCGGTGGGACATCTGCTGCCGGTGAAGTGGTGTTACTCGCTCACATGGCAGGAACTCCTGATGCTGCTAGTATGGTAGCCTATGAATCCAGCCACAAAGGTGGTCGATTTGTCCAATTACCAATCCTTGGACCTGTGCCAGCGGGTATGGTAGATTTAGTTATCGATGCGTGTGACTGGTTAACTCCTCGGCCCAAAGCCCGAATCGCCTTCGATTACACGCACAGCCCATTTTTCAAAGTTGATCTCTGGGATATTGGGGCAAGTCCAATTAATATCTATACTCAATTTCGAAATTCACTTGTGAATCGAACCTATACGGTTGACAAGCTTATGCCCTCAGCAACTGGTAATTTGACCGCCAGCCGTTTGAATCCATATGACGTTCTAATTTGTATCGTTCCCAGCACAGGATTCAATTATACGGCCAGTGAAGTCCATGCAGTTACTCAATTTGTTGAAAGTGGAGGCGCGCTCTTTGTAATTGGTGAACGTTTGAGTTGGAATCCAACCCGCATTGGATATCTGAACTACTTACTATCTAGCCTACATATCCAAATTGCTACCCCGAACGCTCCTGACAACACCCAAGACACAGGAGAGCTACATCCCACAGCTGAATTTGTCACATCCCTCTACACTCCTGCTATTGGGACGCTAAACTTCACCGCCACTGGCTATGGGCTTTGGGGACCAGATACCAGTAATTTTGCGATTGGTGCTTCCGAACCCGGGTCCGGACGTGTAATAGTTGCACCTGATCTCAACTTCCTAGAGGATGAATACCTTGGCGACAACGATAACTACCAATTTGGTTTCAACGCCATTAATTGGCTATCAGCAACCACAGCTAACGTACTGCTTTATGTCGATGAACCTGTTAGTCCCAATTATTATCGAACCCCAGTTTGCCAAGCGCTCAACGAGTTGGGCATCTCATTCTACATCTCAGCTTACGACGTTTACACGAATCTCTCCTTACACCTATACACTTGGGACCTTGTCATCGTTGATAACCCCATTTACGTAATCAGCGGACTGTATGACGAATTCATAGACTATATTGAGTCCGGTGGGCATTTACTTATGTCTGCTTACCAAGTTGACAGTGATTGGGCACATCCTATATGGCGGCAGCTCGGGTTTGAATTTGCTGCTGATGGACCGGATGAAGCGGATCTTTTCATTTGGGACAGTGGTCACGACATCTTCAATCAACCAATCATGTATGGAGCTGCCAACTTCACTAACACCTTTGACTATGGTGACGAAGGCGATATGCTCACAGTGTTTGCCAATGCCACAGCCCTAGCAGGTTTCACAAACAGTCCTGCAGCAGGCAATGCATCAATCGTACTTCGCAATGACTTCCGAACGCTTTACAATGGTTATCTGATTGACGAATTTACAGGTGACACCGACGACTCTGCATACCCTGACAACTTGGAGCTATGGATCAACGAAATCGCGTTCATGATGCGACCAATCTGCGCAATTACACCCAGTGTTCCGGTGAACGTCACAGAAGGTCACATCCTCACTTTCCATGCCAATGTAACCAATCATGGATTCTCAGCAGCGCTCATGGGAGAAATCACTGCCAATGTTCCTGGTGGTCTAGGAACCTTGATGGACCCAGCAATGCAGCCGTTCAACATACCTCCAGGAGGGTTAGATACGATGACTTGGCACGTCAATGTCACTGGAGTTGGCAATTTCACCATCACTTTCAGTACTACATACCACGGACTCCCTGGAACAACATATAATGGTGTTCCTGCTCAAGCGGATGTTGAAGCCCTTTCTGCACCCCTTCCTCCGCCTCCACCGCTTCCACCGTTGCTTTGGTGGTGGTGGATTGCCGTAATAGCAGTGGTCGTCATTATCGTCGTGATCATTGTCATCTATTTGGTAATGAAACGACGCGGTACAAGTAAATAGCTAACCTCGTGGAGGAATTCTCCTCCACTCTTCTTTCTTTTTATCGAATCTTTCAATATGCCTTTGTATGTGACAAAGTTTGTTTCATTGAAAAAACGTTTTTTTCCATGAATTATGGGCGAAAGCGTGTTCAAGACACCTTTTTATGTCGCCAACAGGATATTGTGGTTACCGATTTTCCGAAGGGATAATATGAAATTTCCTCGTAAATCACGCCTATTCATAGCTTTAGCTATATTCAGTTTACTCTCGCTAGCAGCGATGACAAACGGACCACCAGTGTTTTCACCGACTACGTTTGCTGTCCCGGTTCCTGGCACCACCAGCGTCTTTACGGAAAATTTCACCGGCAATGCTTTTTATGACGGTGGAGCTTCTACCGCTGATGGGTGGGGACGGGGGTCAATCACCAGTTCTCGTCAATACTCTGTCACGCTGCTTGATAACTATACAGCCGCTGGCCCTGTAATGGGGCTGGATGTGCAAGGTCGAAAAGTCTATCCCATTGTCTATGGGGCTCAGCCCAGTAACTTTATCCTGGATCTCACAGATCCTAGTAATTTGAGACTACTCAGTTCACGGAGCTCCCTAAGTGATCTCTATTGCGCTCGAATTGACGGTGACATTCTCTATGGCGGAAGAACCATTGGAGGATTAGCTCGATACAATGTGAGTAACCCCTTTGGTTACGCAGGTCCTGGTGTTTATCTCGGATCCACCCCCCTCGATGGAATAGTAACAGATATTGAAGTTCAGGGGCACTACGTCTATACCTCCGTGTATGGCTCAGCGGGTTCTGATGCCTTTCGTGTCATCAACTTTGAAGACCCTCTTGCTCCAGTATTGTTACGAACAATTTGGAGCTCTAGTACTACTCAGGGACTTGCTGTTGAAGGACATATTGCATACCTTGCTGAAAGCCAGTGGGGTCTGTTTATTTACAACGTATCCGATCCTATCGTCGGTGTGCAATATTCCAACATAAACACTCCTGGCAACGCAACGGATGTCCTCGTCGATGGTCCAATCGCCTATGTAGCTGACGGCCCTGGAGGAATCCAAGTTGTGGATGTAACTGATCCGAATGATCTCAGCATTATTGGAAGCGCTGATACTCCTGGCAACGCGCGACGATTAGCTCTTCACGGTAACACGTTGTTCGTGGCTGACGAAGATGGTGGCGTACAAATCTTTGACGTGACCAGTCCAGCCCATCCGACCTTTATCACGGCGATTAACATTCCCATGGCATACGATATTGACCTGTACGAAGGAGTACTTGTCGTTGGGACAAATAACGCGGTTCTGACCTATCGGGTTGGGCACTTGATTCCCAACCTTGTCCATATTGTAAGTCTTGGTGGAGGATATGATTTCAATGATATTCGAATCCAAGGTGACGTTGCCTTTGTCGCGGGTGGTGTTGACGGACTCCTCTCCATCGATATAAGCGACCCAGCTTCACCGGTTCTTCTTGATAGTCATGTATACGCTCCGAACCGTTTCTACCGTCGCCTTGATATCCAAGGACACTTGGCTGTTGTAGGTGATTACCCATTCGGGGGTGTCCGTATCTATGATATCTCCGATCCAACCGATCTCAAATACCTGAGTACGTGGGGTATATCCTATCCCTATGATGTGGCCTTGGCTGGAGAAGTTCTGTTCGCTGCCGATGGAACCTATGGGGTTTATCTTGCCAACATCTCCGACCCATATACTAATCCTTCAAACATGGAATGGTACGATTTGGGTGTTTCGAACGTCACTTCAATTTGGGTGCAAGGGCATCACCTTTACGCTGTTTCCAATACTACAGGATCTGATCCAAATATTGCTGTCTTTGATCTCACGGATTTACAAGATATCAAACCCACTGATATAGAATCCATGCCTCAAGTACATACGGATATCTTCGTTGACGGTGATGCTGTGTATATGACTGATCTTGGGTTTTCTGTGACTTGGAACGTGACTGATCCATGGAGTATCTGGAACTCGGATGCCGTCTCTGCTACAAGTGGGGATATACTTGGCACTTGGGGCTTTGGACCTTACATGTTCACGGCCAACAACTCTGCAGGAATTGCCATGTTCAATGCAACATACATTCAATCAATGGACCTCATTCGAACAGCCCCTGCAGGATCTAACGCGACCCAACTAATCACCCATGGCGATTATCTATACGTCGCTAGCCGTGGGACGCTAGAGCTTCTCCGATTCTTTGAAAGCATGGCAAGCGCTTATGACACCGCACCAGCGATTGCTCAATCGTTAGCCGTCGATTCGACGACAGAAATCATCGTTGGAGCCACGTTAACCGCTGATGCATTGCTTCCATTCGGTACACTGATCGCTTGGCAAATGTCGGCCAATGGCGGAGTGGATTGGGAAGCTGTGACTCTTGGTGTCCCGCATGTATTTGGTGTTCAGGGATCCGATCTTCGGTTCCGAGCAATTCTTGAAACTGGTCGACGGGATGTTAGCGCTCATCTGTTTAACATTACCATCGCCTACACTCATACACAACCACCATCTGCACCAGTTCTCGATGATCCTGGAGTAACTGCTCCTGCAGGTGATGTCGTTATCACCTGGGCTGCGAGTACTGATTCCGATGGCACGGTTGACAGCTATGAACTTCAAAGTTCAGGTGATGCTGGGTTCACCACCATTCTAGCGACCTATCCTACAACAATGCTCACCCACACGGTGAGTGCCCCAACATCGGGTGACTTCTTCTTCCGCGTTCGAGCCGTTGATGATGACGGAGCACGCGGACCATGGAGTAACGTGGAAGACATCACCATTACTGGTGGTCTACCACCTCCACCACCGATTCCTGGATTTCCAATCGAAGCCATCGCACTCGGTGCTATTGGTGCCCTCTCATTTGGCGTTCTCTATCGACGCCGGAAGCGGTAAACCCGCTTCCCCCTCTTTCTTTTTTCCTTACTACTTTCCAAAAAGTGGTGCTTCTTGAATATAGGGTCGACCTGTTACTAACGCTAATTCAGCGCGTGTTAGTTCTCGACCGATATATGCTGCATGTTCAAACTGAGTCACGAGTTCTCGGGTGAGAATCGCGTTGATTAATTGTTGCGCGGTAGTTCCTTCAAGTTCAATGGTTGGAGCTTCTCGGGTTTCGGTGGGATAATGCCGTGCAATGATGAGGTATCGTTTTCGGTCCACATGAAAAGTAAAGAACCCAGCTCTATCCAATCGAATGGACGTCGTTTCTTGAGACACATTTACTGTTGGGTAGTCGATATCTGGAATGGCTTCAAAGGGTCGTTCGGGGAATCGTTTGGGTTTCAATAATAGGAGGTCAATGCCAAAATCCTTCGGAGAGGCACGACGACGTCGGGCTAGGTGCATCATTTGGGCGGCTCGGTGTGTTTCCCACACGGCTCCCTTGGTCTTTGGGCTGACCTCAGTGGTGAGGAGTACCGAAACACCTAACTCTGTGGCCATCCCAGCTAACAATGCATTAACACCTGGGCTATCTGCGTCAAGGAGTTCAGTGACATTTCCAACACCCATGAGCATTGGGACATTGGGTTGTTGCTTACCAAATTTCGCATATGCTTGTAATGCTCGTGTGAGGCCAGGGTTGATTAGGGGATCACAGAGTGGATCAGCGATGAGTTTCTTATATCCAAGGCTTCTTGCATTGGATAAATTATCGATAAGCAGTTGCACACGTTCTTCAATGGGCCTTGGGATTTCACTGCCATGTTGCACCGCAGGAATAACCGTGAAGATGGCTCGTTTCCGGTTTTTCTTGTCTATGTCCATCATGTTGTCCTGGTCAAGGCTCAAGACCAGTTGAGCGCCTCCTTCAATTCCTGCTTCAATTTCCTTTGCGTCCATTGAATCGATGCTCACAAAAACGGGTAATTGTTTACGCATCAGCTTGACGATTCTTTGTGCAGCTTCTGGATCGGGGGATTCAGCGACCATTCCGATGTCAATAATGTTTGCTCCACTGGCAACAAAATGGCGAGCAAGACGGATGAGCTCGTCGTCGGATCTGAGAGGGGCGTCGGTGATTTCGGCGATGATTCGCATGGGAAGACGGGGGCCGATGACAAGGCTATTACTTCCTCTGCCAAGTTTGAGATAACCTTCAGGCATTTTTCCTTTCAGCAGTTTTTCACCTTTAGCGAAATCACGTAGTGCTTTCTTTCTGAGCTCTTCAGCTAACACAAGGTCAGCAGGGTGAGTTGTTGAAAGGCGCTCCTCAGCTTGAAACAGAATATCGAAGAGCAAGGGGAGGTCTGCAGTGTGTCGTGTCCCTTTGAATGTTGGAATCCCAGTACTTTTTGTCACGATGTTTGTATCACCTGACACCATTCCAGGCAATAAAATGAAGTTGTATTTTTCTAGCGGTCCACGGAGTTTGATTTGTGTGGCTACATATTTGGGGTGAAGAAACGCAGCAACTGCTAGAGGAAGCGCAAGAATATCAAATTCGTGGGTTGAGGGGTTCTCCTCGAGTATTTGGCGCAGATGGGGCTCCGCTAGGGTTCCGGTTACAAGTAATATCTTAATGGCATTCAATCCTCCCAAAGTACCTGATATCTGTTATTAGGTATCCCATGTAAATTTAGTGATTTCACGATATGGGATACCTGGAATACTGGTATAGATTCCCGTTAAGTTGAAGAGCTTGCTGATACTCCAGCTAGCTAGCCAAGCCAATAACTCCTTAGCGACCAATAACTTCTGGCGTTTCAAAGGGCTAGCCATCTCATCTTGGGTCATTTCGGGTTTTGAAAAACGACCAATCACATTACCTAAATCCATTCCAATTAACGCAATCTTTGCCGCTCGGAGTCCTTCAGCCCAAAACACGCAGCGATCACCATCAGTAAATCCACCCAAGTTATGCACATCAGGTCGGGGTCGTATTTGGGTGGAACCCATCATCGCCCGACCTTCTAATAATCGAGTAACCCACAAATTCAATGCTGGGATATTATCACCGTGGGCATGAATAACGACAATGGCTCCTTGCTTCTGAGCAGCTACGATGTCTTCCATGCGTCCATCTAAATCTGTGAAAATGAAGTCAGGGACAATTTCGTGTTCCATACATGCGGTTGTTGCACCATCGGCGGCAAAGACCACAGTGTCATCCAGTAATCCATAATCTTTGATGGCGAGTAAGTTTTCCGAAATTGATGGTCCAGCTCCGCAGGCTAGTATGCGTTTGCCTTCGACTCTTTCTTGGGCAACCTCTAACGGCATGGCAACATTCATGATATATCCGCTAAGTAGATCCGCGGCTTCCTGGTCAGTTTTCATGTCATATCCGAATTGGTCGACGATGGCTCCATACCGTGGCCACCACTCTTTCAGTTTGATAGGACTCACTTCAAACACCACGTCTTGATTGAGTGGATACCCAAAAAAGTCTGTCCTTGCTAAGGTTGGGTTTAGCCATTCTTAGCGATTTGATATTTTGCTTCGCCCATGGTCAGGGTTTCCATGGCAACAAGGTCATGGCGGTGAATACATTCTTCATTGCGCTGTTCAAATCGTAATTCCATATCATTTGGAAGATCTGGAAAAGCGTCAACAACGTTTTTCATCATGTGTCGGATTGCGTCTTCAACAAATTTTGGATTTGCAAGAGCAGTTTTGACGACTGAAGCCTCATCTGGGCGTTTTAATAACTCATAGGTTCCTGAGCTCATGGAGCGGTTCACGATATCGACTAGTTCCAACGCATTGATTTTGAACTTAGGCGGCACTTCGACCATTACTGAGCCAAAACTGCGTTGCATGTGACTCCCGATTGGAATTTCTTCTGCAATCTGTTTTGCCTTGCCTTTACCCATCTTGTGTTTACTGGCTAATTCTGATTCTACTTCGTCTCTAAGCATTTCTTGTGCACAAGGACACGCCGTGATACCTGAAACTGTAACTCCAATCCATTTTCTGACCCCAATTGCTTTTTCCGATTTCCGATAGGCAATTGCTTTCGCCGTCATTGTGCAGGCTTCATAAGTTGGTATATTGGTTTGGGGTGTCTTGTGAGGATAGACGACATCAGCAGTAGCCTGAACTTCAGCTTCGGTGGCGTATTCATGTCGTTTCAGTTGCTCTTCTGCGATCTCTGCACAGAGATCTTCGAGATAGTAGAGGCGATATGCATGTTGACTAACTATCTCCACTGTGGCTTCGATGTTACGTGAGGGGTGAATTCCTTTCTGGGATGCTGGTAGATCGACAAAGATGTCGAAGGTTGGCACCACAATTGCTTGAGTGTCTTCAAAGAAAATGAATTGGATCGGAACCCGAATTCCAGTCACGCCAACACGTTGCACTGAGACTGGAACATCAGGATTCTCATTGTGAACGTCACGTGGAGACATAGGCAGTTGACTCCCAACCAAGCACTTTTTCTCCTTTTCTCATTTTAATAACTGTGCTTTGTCCTAATCTTTGAAGTATTTAGTTACAATAGTCTATGTGTTTTATTGAATTATCGATTTTAGTAATCTGAATTGGAAAAACACACCTTGAAGTTTGGCTTAAAAAGGGATAGTGGTTTCTATTCAGATTCATATTCTTTGGTGTCATTTGTTTCGCGAACACTAAAACTAGACGTCAGTTTCGTTACCGCTATGATAATAAGGAGATTTGACTCAATACTTCGTTCGCGACGGACGATACAACGGGTCAGGTATCTTTCATCCAATTACAATCATGCGACGTTGGAGGCAGGTTCGTGGATTACTCGATGTCACGTTTTATGTGGTCCCTTCAAGCTCTGGCTGCACCAGCCGATGTTCAGCTCAAGCTCTTCCCTGATTTTGACTGGAAGGTTGACGAGTTGGCTATTGAGTTTGATCAATGGTACCAAGTCATGAAGCGTCGTCGGTCATTATTCACGGTAAAAGCTCGAAAGTTCTTAGAGGATCTAAATTCAAAGCTCGATGAAATGAGTGGACCAGAAAATTCTCAACTCTGGTTAGAAGATACCCTCCGGACAGATGCGTCATGGGAAATGATTCGTGATCTTGCTAGGCATGCATTGAATGCCATTGGTTGGCCCATCGAGAATCCCATGCTGTCTCGAAGCTAATTTTCATTTTCCTTTTTGACAAGAAAAGACATTAAGCTTAGATATACTGCGGTTGTGTACAGGTGCAACCATAAGGCGGTGTTCACATCTCCGAATTTTCTAAAATGCTGACACAGATAGGTTTTCTTGAAGGAGATGTTGTTGAAGTTCTGTTAACAACAGTCTCAGGAGATGATGAACCAAATGGTGCACCCATGGGTGTTTGGGTGCAGAAAGGACCCAGCTTAACTATTTGCCCGTATGAGGATACTCAGACAGCACGCAACCTCGAAAACAATGGACATGCTGTAATGAATTTGTCTCAGGATCCTCACCTCTTTCTCCACCTGGCCTTCAAAAAAGAATTACTACATTTAGAACCGGTTCTCTTCGAATCAGCGAAGACCGTGAAAGCCCCTCGAATCAAAGGAGTATCAGGATTTGTTGAGGTTCTTGCCCAATCTAAAGAAGAGGTCGAATCTGATGCAAAGTTCAAGGAATTTGATTGTCAGGTGCTACATGTGGAATTGACCACAAACTATTCTCCGGTATTTTCTCGGGCACGAAGTGCTGCCATTGAATGTATTATTCATGCAACAAAGATTCGGGCGTTGTATCGTACAAATCCAACGGAGATAAAGCGGTTAGTATATCAGATTGATGAGCTTCAGAATTTTGTAGAACGAGTTGCCCCTCACTCACCCTCAGCTGCAGTTATTCAACAGGTTGAGCAGTTACTCCCGAAATGGATTAAGTGAATACTATGACCAAGGTGACGATTCGCGCTAGTGCCAGACTCCATTTGGGGTTCATTGATCTTCACGGTGGATTGGGACGAATTTATGGTTCACTTGGCGTTTCACTTCAACAGCCCATGTGTGTTGTTGAAGTCACCTCAGAAGAAACTGGTCTCATGATTTCTGGAGAAGAACAGAGTCGGGTTACCAAAATTACTGAGCGATTGATTAAGCATTTTGATATTACTCAAGGATTACGTGTCACGGTCTGGGAATCTATTCCACAGCATACGGGGTTAGGTTCAGGTACACAATTGGGACTCGCCATCGGTTCCGGAATCACACACGTGACTGGAATACAGACGACCATACTAGACCTTGCTAGAATTCTTCAAAGAGGCGGAGTATCGGGGGTTGGCACTGCAACCTTCACTGCTGGGGGATTTGTGGTTGATGGTGGGAAATCAACGAAGGAATTGAAGGATGGCGACGTAGTCATTCCCCCCCTTATCATTCGTCATGACGTACCTAAGGACTGGTGGTTTGTTGTAGCCATACCAGAAGTGCGACGGGGGCTGAGTGGCGTTCAAGAGAAGCAAGCGTTCCAAAAACTCCCATCTGGGAAACCGGAATCGGCTCAGAAGGCTAGCCGGCTACTTTTCATGAAACTTCTTCCCGCTATCGTGAATGATGATATTGACGGATTTGGTGACGCTCTCACGCAAATTCAAATTTTAGTTGGTGATGCATTTGCTTCTGCACAGGGTGGGCGGTTCGCTTCACCAGAGATCACCCAGTGCGTGAACGCTATGCTAGAAGC
>JAEOTD010000013.1 GCA_016839995.1 Candidatus Hermodarchaeota archaeon | reverse complement strand
TTGTTTGTCGGAATCATCCTTCCCATGATTGCCTACAATGAAATTCCCATGGGAAACCGAGGATCAGCGGGTACATTACTCATGATCACGGGTATCATCAGTTTACTCTTTATCTTTGTTATTGGTGGCGTCTTGCTCATCATCGCGGGAGCGTTAGTAGCCAGTTTGAATCAGTATCAACTCCCACCCACCCGGTCTCGTCAAACCCGGTTCCACCCGCTTGGACCCTACCATGAATATGATGGCAGATCCATTTGGGTTCGCCAAGGTTATTCAGTAGACTCATCCACCACCTCGACCAAGAAATGCGTGAATTGTGGTGTGGAACTGAGTCGAATCGATCAATTTTGCCATGAATGTGGCACGAATGTGAGCTGGTATTAACCTGCCCGTTTCATACGGAATCCCTTCAGAATAAGGGGTAAGAATACAATTCATTGATAAGAAAGGAAGATACCTAGAGATCTGAGTTATTCTAGAGGAGACGGTCTGGTTGATGGAAAACGAACTCTGGGAATCAACCAAACAACTAGTGTATCAAAGTGTAGGAATTGGAATAGGAATTCTTGTTCTTGGAGGAATGTATGGCTACCTCGTGATTATTACTCGCCCTTTAGCAGGATTTGTAGGGTTGTTTTTGACAGCGGAGTTCATAGTCTTTGTTTTTGGCGTCAATCTTCCCACCAGTACTTACCAAGCTCTTCGTCGTCAGAGAGTGGATCGAGGTCGGTATTTCATCGGGTGTTCGGTGGGACTTTACGTCGCATTCATTATTGGAATTCTAGCCGTCTTTAATCTTGGTCCCTTTCTTATCCAATTAGACATATTCGTCATGTCTCTCTTTCTGTTCCTCACGTTCCTTATCGGAGGTTTGAATTTCAGTATTGGGTATCGATACCATCGGCTCACTGAACTCACCCAACCCGACAGCGAGCCTATTTTTACTGAACAAAACCAGATTCTAATCGTGGGAGGCGCTGCGATAGGGTGCCTGTGTGCAGCAATAATTCTCGGCTTCATGTCTCATTTTTATTCAGGAGAGATTATGATGTTGGTCTTTCCTTGGTGGCCTTTAGTACATTATTGTGGGTGGGTTTTACTGGCAGTTGCTGTCTTTCTAACGATTGTTGCTGTGGCTCTGTATTTCCATTATACCACTTAATTCAAAGAAAGAATCTGACACACACTAATTTCGACTTACAATCCTTCGACTGCCTTTAGAAGGCTTGATAGAAGTGGAAAGCATATCAATGAAGACATATACGACAATCCAATTATCATACTGCCCATAGTTGTTGGCGAAACCATGAAAGCAGAAAACGAAGTGTCAAATACGAGGATGATCTTCCAGGTCCGTGTTCTCGGGATGCTAAGTGCCCTTCTAGTTCTCGGATATGCCATACTTTTTCGAGGCGGACGACTCCTAATTCTTGATGCCCTCATAGCAAATGTGACATCGTTGATCCTCGTCGGGATATTTTCGATTTACCTTCCTGGGCAAATTGGAAGACAAATTGATGATGACATCAAGGTGGGACGCAGTTTTCTTGGGTATGGAATTGGTTTGACAGTTGCCTTCATCTTTGGAGTTGTGACACTGCAGATGATGGGAGTTCATAGCCCTTCTGATATACTAACTACCCACCGAATGGAAGCCCTTGTCTTTATCTCCTACACAATTTTCATCTTCATAAGCGCTGGACTGAGTTTCTTTTTAGGATACCAGTCCTTTCGTCTTGCCGGAGTGACTGATCCAAAGGGCTCCCTGTTTGAACCCGCCGGATTCTTCTTCGCCGTGGGAATTCCCTGCCTTGGAGTATCAATCCTATTGTTTATTATGGCATCATTGTGGTCTGGTCCAATCACTGACCTCCTGACACTTGTGGCCTTTTTCTTGATAGTAATCTTTTTCATAATCCTCATGTTCTCGGCGTTTTACGATGTCTCACTACAAGCGAAAAGAAAAAGAGAAGCTGAGAAGCCCAGTTAACTGGATTTAACACCGTGAATTTTTCGAAAAAAGGCAAACTGTAAAAGGGTCTAACGTATGTGAAACAAAGCATTCTCCTCACTCCTCGGAGGACTACCCCCATGACCGAACCTGAAAAACCGAAAACCGAACTCAAAGATTTCGAGCTCGAAATCGCTCGATGCATTCACTGTAAAGCCTGCAGCATCGCTGATGCCGCGAATCCTAACGGAGGCTTCGAAACCGGTTGCCCCGCCTGGAATGCTATGGAATGGGAAGCCTACAGTGGCGGTGCCAAAATGTGGCTTGCCCGAGCCATTCTCAATGGCAATTACAAAATCGACAAAGATATTGGCGACCTATTGTTCCGCTGTTCGACCTGCGGCAACTGTGAATCCCAATGCGAAAACGAACTACCAACGGTTGATATCATCGAAGCCATGCGAGCAGAAGCGGTGAAAGCTGGTGTAGGCCCTCTCGATAAGCAGCAGGGCTATTCTAAAGCCACTGAGGTAAAACGCAACCCCTATAACGAAGATCATGCTTGTCGGACTGACTGGATTCCCAAAGAATTCAAACTGAAAGACAAAGCTGATGTCATCTATTTTGTGGGTTGTACAGCCTCATATCGGTTACAGGAGTTGGCGGTGTCAACCCTTCGGGTGATGGAAAAACTGGGTACTGATTTTACGGTCAAAGAGGACGAATACTGCTGTTGTTCACCCCTCATGCGGGTCGGTAAACTCGATTTGGTCAAAGAGTATGTGACGCACAACGTGGAGCTCTTCAAGAACTCCGGAGCCAAAGTCGTTGTCTCCTCATGTGCTGGATGCTTCCGCACCATGAAACGTGACTGGCCCAAATACTACGGTCCCCTTCCATTCGAAGTTAAGCACAGCGTCAATTTCATCGCCGAAGCGCTTGAAGCCGGCAAAGGGAAGCTCAAGTCAATGAAAGGTGTCAAAGCTACCTACCATGACCCTTGTCACTATGGTCGCCATGTTGGTGAACTCATCAAGAACCGCAAAGAAAAAGCTGCATGGTTCGAAGTCCCACGAACTATCTTACGTACTCTACTCGGTGATAACTTAGTGGAAATGCCCCGAAACCGTGAAAACAGCTGGTGCTGCGGTGCTGGTGGTGGAGCTCGTGCTCAATTCCCTGATTGGACCCTTGAGACATCCATCGAACGCATTAAAGAAGCCGAAGCTACAGGTGCAACTCACCTCGTCAGTGCTTGTCCATTCTGCGAAACTTCACTTCAACTAGCCATCGAGAAGAGCGAGTCGAAGCTGAAAATGGTGGACTTGATCCAGTTTGTAGAAGAGTCATTAGAGTAAGTGCATTGATTTCCTCTTCATTTCAGAAATCCTCCGTTAGAGGTTAGACTGAACCTAGGTCGATTTTGCACTTTTCTTTGAGTCGGAAACTTTGTATAGCCGTAGGTGAAGAGGATTGTGGAACGGATTCCTGTGCCGCGTACGTACAAGATTCAAGTGTTACCTGGGGATGGCATTGGCCCCGAAGTCATTCAGGAATCAGTCAAAATTCTAAAAACCGTTTCAAATGGAATTTCTGGACTAGCACTCTCATTTCACGAGTTTCCCTGTGGAGGGAAATACTATCTTGAAACGGGCTGTGAATGGCCTGGTGAAGCTGAAGTCTTTTCCAAGCAAGAAGCAGATGCCATTCTTCTTGGAGCCGTAGGATGGGAAAAGTCACCAGGAGACCCTGTACGCCGTGATGATGGTCAACTGGCAGGTGCAACTGTAGTATTAGGACAGCGGCGAGAACTCGAATTATACGCTAATGTGCGACCCGTGAAGTTGTATGCGGGGGTTCCCACGCCATTAGCTGATAAACACCCACGTGATATCGATTTCGTGATTATTCGTGAAAATACTGAAGGCTTGTATGCGGGGATTGGTAAGCATTACGGAGAAAATGAAAGGGAAGAACTGGCCATTGATATGCGCCCCATCTCCCGCATTGGATCAGAGCGGGTCATTCAGTACGCCATGAAACTAGCTATGAAACGACAAAAAGGGGCTCCGAGTGACGGTAAACCACGTGTAACCTGCGTGGATAAAAGCAACGTGTTAATTGGGGACCAACTCTTCCGCCGCATTTTCGACGAAATTGCTCAACTGTACACGAATGTTGTTCCTGATTATGCATATGTTGACGCGTGGACGATGTGGTGTCTGAGACAACCCGAATACTACAATGTGGTCGTAGCTCCAAATATGTATGGTGACATCATCTCTGATTTGGGTGCAGCAATTCAGGGGGGCATGGGAGTAGCTGCGGGAGGTAATATAGGTGATATGCATGCGATGTTTGAACCAATTCATGGGTCAGCTCCACGCCATGCTGGGAAACGCCGGGCGAACCCAGTTGCGGCAATTTTGGCTGGGAAAATGATGCTTGAGTGGCTGGGTGAACGTCAAAATAATAAATCGGCTTTGAAGGCAGCGACTATTATTGAGGAAGCAGTCAAAGATTTACTCAGTGAAGGGCGAGTGCGCACCTATGACTTGTGCGTGAGATCTTATGCGGATGTGAAACCATCCACCACTAAACAAGTGGGAACAGCCATTAGGAAGATAGTCCTACAAAAATTGAAAGCGTTGTGATATGAATGACTGGAAACACCATGGCAGAGAAAATCCTCCTAAATCACACGGACACAAAGGCAATCGAACCCGGAGAAATCATCGAAGCCTCAATTGATATTGCGATGACCCATGAGATGATGGGAACCCGTGTTCTCCCACATCTTAAGGAAGCAGAGGTCAAGAAACTCTGGAACCCCAACCGTGTAGTGATGATTTTAGACCACTGGACTCCTCCACCAACCATTGAAGCCGCCATCATCCATCAACGGGTCAGAGATTTCGTCAAAAAGTTTCAGGTCAAACACTTCTATGATGTAGGAAATGGAATATGCCACCAAATTCTCGTTGAAGAAGGCCACATCCGCCCCGGGGAACTAGTAGTAGGAACCGATTCCCATACAACCACAGCAGGCGCTTTTGGAGCACTCGCAACGGGAATTGGAGCCGCAGACATGGCGATTGTGCTAGCCACAGGAAAACTATGGTTTCGGGTTCCTGAAACGGTCAAAATAACCTATTCAGGCACTATACCCAAGCTGATTATGGGTAAAGATCTTGTTCTTTACACACTGGGTAAGCTGGGTGTTGAGGGGGCAACTTTTCAGGCAATTGAATATCACGGTAACGTCCTTTCAAAATTGAGTCTGGATGCTTGGATGACGCTTACGAACATGTCCGTTGAAGCTGGAGCAATGGCGGCACTGATTCCTCCGGACAAACGAGTTCTTGATTATGTCAAGAATCGTACCGATCAGAAGTTTAAGCCCATCTATCCAGACGAGAAGATCAACTACCATAGCACTTTGGAGATTGATGTGTCTAAGCTTCCACCTCAGGTTGCTACACCGTCTCTTCCAACCCAAGCCGGTCCAGTCAGCCAAGTGGCAGGAACCCACATTGATCAAGCCTACCTGGGATCGTGTACTAATGGTCGACTTGAAGATCTTCAAATCGCAGCGAAGATTGTAGCCGGTAAAGAGGTTGCTGACGGTGTTCGGTTCATTGTTAACCCCGCGAGCCGTAAGGTCTACCAAGCGGCCCTCGAAGATGGTTCCATTGGGCATCTTGTGCAAGCAGGAGCTACTATTGGACCTGCAACTTGTGGCGCTTGTTTTGGTGGGCACTGTGGAATCCTAGGCCCTGGCGAAGTTTGTATCAGCACAACGAACCGGAACTTCCCGGGTCGCATGGGCAGCCCTGAAGCTCAAATCTATTTAGCCTCTCCAGCCACGGTTGCCGCTAGTGCCTTGACGGGGAAAATCACTGACCCACGTGGGGGATCCTAATCACGATGCCACCCCAGGGACCTCGAATCAAAGGTAAAGTGTGGCGTTTTGGCAGCGATATCAGCACCGATGATATCATTGCAGGTATCCATCTTTCTCGCATCTCCACAACAGAGCTAACCGTCTATGCCTTTGAACACCTTCGACCCGAGTTTGCCAAGAACGTCCAACCGGGTGACATCATCGTCGCCGATGAACACTTTGGCATCGGTTCAAGTCGCGAAGAGGCGCCCGCCATTCTCCGTCATTTAGGCGTCGGAGCTATTGTTGCAACGTCCTTTGCCCGAATCTTCTTTCGAAACGCCTTCAACCTAGGTCTCCCAGCCATTGAGTTTCCCGAACTTATGAAAAAGCCAGAGGAGATCCAAGAAGGCGATATTGTAGAATTGGACTTCACCGCTGGAACGTTGTTGAATCATCGAACGCAAAAAAGCTTCAAAACAACGAAAATTCCTTCATTTCTCCGTGATATCTTAGATGCGGGGGGAGCAATTCCCCTCCTCAAAAAGAAACTCAAAACACAATGACTCACAAAAAAATCAAACACTCTTAAGCACTAACACACTAACTTTTGAGCATGTTATATCTCATCCCTTACGCCTTGATTTTTTGGATTATCGCGCTCGTGTCAACGGTTATTAAATCCGTTCGTGAAAACGAGATAACCTTTCAAAAAGAACGCTTGTCTAAATTACCAACACCTGTTTTCATGGTAATCAAATTCCTCCCTGCACTTATTGCAGCAATCGTGGTGCTACTCTTCCGACCAACAATCAGCTTGTTTTACATACTATTAGCTGTCGCATTCATCTTTTGTCTCCTCGGCGATATCGGTATGGAAATGAAAATCCTAATCGGTGGTGTACTCTTCCTCATCGCTCAGATTCTATTTATTGCTAATTTTACCTGGCAGAGCGTACTCCTCGGCGTCTCCTTTCTTCCCATAACAGCTTTTGTAACCGCATTTATCGGGTGGCTACTGATAATTATCTTTAACACTCACTACATTGAATCCTCAGAAAACGGGTTCGGGAAAATGAAGATTCCTATTTTTGTCTATTCACTCACCGTTTCCCTCACGTTTTGCAGTGCATTGATGTTATGGCTTGCATCAGGAACTCTACTGGGATTCATACCAGTACTCGGTGCCTTGTTCTTTGTTATCTCAGACCTAATCTTATTCATAAAAGAATTTCACCATCATTTCAACAAGGCTGAACTCTTCATCTTTCCAACCTACTATCTTGCCTTGTTCCTACTCTCCCTCAGCTTTGTCATATACATCTTCTAAAGGTCTTATTCACTGATTTCGGAGAAATGTTCGGCAATATCCTTCGCGACTTGTTTAGTGATGCCTGGGACTGCTGCAATTTCATCGACAGATGCTTTGGAGAGCGTCTCTCGATTACCAAAATGCTGGAGAAGAAGGGTGGCACGTTTCACACCGACCCCCGGAATATCAGTCAGTGTGAGTTTGAGTCCCTTGATTTGACGAACTTTCCTATGGTACGCAATGGCAAATCGGTGCGCCTCATCACGGACCCGCTGTAACAGCCGTAGCCCCTGACTATCTGCGGGTAACTTGATTGGTGTCTTCTGACTCGGAACATACACAATGTCAGGATTTGGTTTTTCAGCTTTAGCTAGTCCAAGAATTGGTACATTCTCAGCACCGACGGCATT
Source organism: Candidatus Hermodarchaeota archaeon (assembly GCA_016839995.1). Classification (GTDB taxonomy): domain Archaea; phylum Asgardarchaeota; class Hermodarchaeia; order Hermodarchaeales; family Hermodarchaeaceae; genus Hermodarchaeum. Next base: position 21,698 of record JAEOTD010000013.1, on the reverse strand, counting down.
CAGAGCCTTAACTGCCATGCTTAGCTGACCCCGTCCACCATCAATTACAATGAGATTGGGTAGCGGTTGGTCCTCGGCTAGGACGCGGCGGTACCGGCGTTGAACAACTTCGTGCATCATTGCAAAGTCATCTTGCCCTTCAACTTCGCGAATCTTAAACCGACGGTAACCCTTCTTGTAAGGAAGCCCATCCCGGAAAACGACACAGGCTCCAACGGATTCGGTGCCTTGGAGTGTGGAAATATCAAACCCTTCAATGTGACCAGGTTCCTCGAAGAGATCGAGTGCAACCATGAGATCTGTGTATGCTTGTTGTTTGCGTCCTTCATCACGGGCCATCCGTTCGATGAGCTGATGGAGGTGAAACTGGGCGTTTTCATTTGCCATCTGAATCAGGCTTAGAAGGGGATCCTGTGTGGGATGGAGTATCTTCACTTGCTGTTTAGTACTCCGTCGCTCTGTTAGCCAATCTTCTAGAAATTGGGTTTCTGCAATCGACACAGAGATGATGACTTCTTCGGGGATTTCGGTTGCCCGAAGATAGTACTGTTTGAGAAAGGCTTCTATCACCGTCTCATCAGCTAATTCGGATGGTGCTGTAAGTGGAAAGGGTTGCTGCCCGACAACTCGTCCTTCCCGAACAACTAGCAGTTGAATTAGTGCATCTGGTCCCGTACGGGCTAGCCCTAATACGTCCCGGTGACCGGGCAGTTGATTCCAATAGGTGGCTCGTTGGGCTTGACGTCCGCGTTGAACGGCACGGAGGCGATCCCGGTATCGGGCGGCTTTTTCAAATTCCTGCGCTTCAGAAGTCTTTGTCATCAGCCGTTGCAGGTGAGCTTCGAGTTCATCATGTTGCCCAGTCAGCATCAGAATGTATTCTTGTACGAGTTCAGCATACTCATCTTTCTCAATTTTTCCAATGCAGGGGGCAGGACAATAGTCAATGTCGTGTTTTAGGCAGGCTCGCTTCCGTTTCCCGGAAACAATGGTGGGTTTGCATGTTGCAATGGGCACTATACGATTAATCGATTTGAGAAGCCCATCTAGAGCTTTGACGTTGGAGTAAGGTCCGATGTATCGACTCCCATCATTGACTAGCGTCCGAGTTTTTTCGATTCGAGGAAACTCCTCATGGAGTGTGATCCGCACATAGGGGAAGCTCTTGTCATCTTTGAGACGAATATTATAACGAGGTTTATGGCGTTTAATCATGTTATCTTCGAGGACTAGAGCTTCAGATTCATTGGCGGTTACCATGTATTCGAGTTCGGTGACCTCTTGACCAATGGGTGAAAAGACATTACCACTTCCGATGCCTCGAAAATGGGCAGGAACGCGTTTTTTCAGGGAACGGGCTTTCCCGACATAGATAACGGTATCATTTGCGTCATAAAGTATGTAGACGCCGGGTGCGTCAGGTAAATCCTTCAGTTCCTGCTCAAGATTCATCGCTTAATCATCTACTAGAACGTCGTTGGCATTGAAGAACCGTTCGCTCCTACTGGGAAAGGATTTCTACGCGTCCCTTGGATTCCGGTGAATCACGTTCAGGTTTCAAGTTAAGTACTTCACGAAGCACTGAGCCCGTGTAGGATTTTCGTTTTCGTGCCACTTGTTCAGGTGTGCCCTGTGCCACAATGAATCCGCCTTTATCGCCCCCTTCTGGTCCTAAGTCAATGATGTAATCTGCCCCTTTGATTACATCGGGTTGATGCTCAATGACAATGACTGTATTGCCTGCATCGACAAGATGGTTCAAGACATCGAGAAGTTTCTGGACATCGGCAAGATGTAGACCTGTGGTTGGTTCATCTAAGATGTAGAGGGTTTGAGTCGTGCTGCGTTTCCCAAGTTCGCGACTTAATTTGATACGCTGGGCTTCCCCACCGCTAAGTGTAGGTGAGGGTTGCCCTAGTTCCATGTACCCTAGCCCCACGCGTTGAAGGGTTTCAAGAATTCGTGCAATCTTGGGGATGTTCTTGTAAAACTCTGCAGCTTCGTCAACGGTCATCCGAAGCACTTCATAGATAGTCTTACCTTTGTACCGGACTTGGAGGGTTTCTTTGTTGAAACGTTTCCCGTGGCACTCATCACACACGACGTAGACATCGGGAAGGAATTGCATTTCAATTCGAATGACTCCAGCGCCCCTGCAGGTCTCGCATCGCCCACCTTTGACGTTGAAACTGAACCGACCAGGCTGATACCCCCGTTTTCGTGCTTCTTCTGTTCTCGAGAATAGCTCTCGGATGGGACCAAACACCTGAGTATAGGTTGCGGGATTGGAGCGTGGAGTTCGTCCAATGGGTGATTGATCGACGAGGATGACCTTATCGATCAAGTCAACGCCTTGCATATCTTCAAAGGGTCCTGGTTTCAAAATTCGGCTAGCTAAGATTGCATCGGATTGACGGTGACGGCGTCGACGAAACTGCCAGATAATGCCAGGATAGAGAGTATCGGTGATGAGAGTGCTCTTTCCTGATCCAGAAACTCCGGTAATGCAAATGAAGGTTCCAAGGGGAAATGTGACATCGATATTTTTTAGGTTCCGATGGTAAGCGCCTTTTATCTGGATACTTGCGCCGTTTCCGATTCGTCGGGTGGGAGGTACCGAGATGACTTTGTCCCCTCGGAGATATTGCCCTGTTATGGATTGTGGGTTTGCTTCAATGTCTGCAACCGAGCCTTCAGCGACGACCTGTCCCCCATGGATCCCCGCACCAGGTCCTAGGTCGACGACCCAATCTGCAGCACGGATGAATCCCTCATCATGCTCTACAACTAATACCGTGTTGCCAAGGTCACGTAACTGGAGCAACATTGAGAGCAGCCGTTTATTGTCCCGCATGTGGAGACCAATACTGGGTTCGTCGAGGATGTAGGTTACTCCGACAAGGCGTGATCCAATTTGGGTTGCGAGTCGAACTCGTTGGGCTTCACCGCCGGCTAGTGATGCAGATTGTCGGTTCAAGGTTAGGTAATCAAGACCTACCGAGGAGAGGAATTGGAGGCGCTGTTTGATTTCGCGCAGTGTTTGTTTGGCGATTGTCGCTTCTTTTTTCGTAAGTTTCAGTGAATCAAAGAATGCCAAGGTTTCATCAATGGGAAGATCTGTCACATAATCAATGCTTTGACCGTTGATTGTGACCGCCAAGGCTTCAGGGCGAAGCCTTCGACCATGACATACGGGGCAAGGGAGTTGAGCCATAAATCGCACAATCGAATCACGAACAACGTCGGAGCTTGTGTGCTTGTATCGATGCTTTAGACCGGGTATAACGCCCATAGTTGGCTTTTCACTAATCCACTCCCATTTTCGTCCTGACTTGGTGACCCCACGATGCTCGAATCGAATCTCTTCGTCACCCGACCCATAAAGAATAACGCGTTGAATTTCTGGGCTTAACTGGTTGAAAGGAGTGTCGAGGCTGAACCCAAAGTGATTTGCAATACTTGTAAGGCTTCTAAACCGCCAACCATTTATGGGAACATGATAGGGAGCGATTGCGCCTTCCAGGATAGATTTTGTTTCATCTGGGACCACGAGGTCTGGATCAACTTCCAGGGTGTACCCTAATCCTTTGCATTCGGGACATGCCCCATAGGGAGAATTGAAGCTGAAAAGGCGGGGAGCCAAATCAGGAAAGCTGATGCCACATACTGGACACCCTGCAGATTCACTGAAGAGGTACTCTTGATCTCCCTGAACGTCAACAATGACCAGTCCTTCGCCAAATTCGAGGGCAGTTTCGACCGATTGGTTCAACCGATGTTCTACAGCAGGTTTCAGCACCAACCGGTCAACAATAATCTCAATGTTGTGGATCACATAGCGGTCCAGTTCGATTTCGTCTTTATCCAATCGATGATCTTTACCGTCGACACGAACCCGGATGAATCCCTCACTTTGTAGCTTCTTGAAAAGTGCCTTGTAGGTGCCTTTCCGTCCACGGACAACGGGTGAAAGGATTCGAACACGTTTTCCCTCTTCAAACTCCATGATTTGTCGGACTATCTGTTGGGCAGATTGAGGAGCAATACGTCGACCACATTGATGACAATGGGGTATACCGATACGGGCCCAAAGTAATCGCATGTAATCATAGACTTCAGTAGTTGTGCCAACCGTTGAGCGAGGATTACCCCCTGCAGACCGCTGATCTATCGAAATCGCTGGGCTTAACCCTTCAATAGAGTCAACATCAGGTTTATCCATTCGCCCTAAAAACTGTCGGGCATACGCTGACAAAGATTCAACGTATCGGCGTTGGCCTTCAGCGAACAGTGTGTCAAAGGCGAGCGAGGATTTCCCTGAACCAGAGAGTCCTGTTATGACTACGTATTTGTCCCGAGGAATCTGCACTGTGATGTTCTTCAGGTTGTGCACGCGGGCTCCTTTGACTGTAATGTACTTGTCGTCGCTCACCCATCTGTCACCTGTCTTGCCAGCGGCACCGATAGCACCTGCTGACATAAGAGTTACGGTTCTACATCCAGCCCAACCCTGGTGTGCGTCCAGCTTGGCAGGTTAGCTGACCTGTTTTATCAGGCTTTTCGTAGTCGAAGGTTCGTTTAAACATATAAGCGGAGGGGAGACCACATTGAAAGTAATTAGGGCTAGGCACTCTTGGTCTGTAGCCCCATGTAGGCTTCAATCTCGTTAATGAGGTCGCGGAGCTCAGCAGCCCGTTCGAAGTCCAGCTCTTCTGCAGCCTGCAGCATTTCTTCACGTAACTCAACAATTAGAAGCGCTAAATCGCTTTCATTGGCAGTGCGCCAGTTCTTCGGAACCTTCACCTGTGACCGTGCATCCGCAGCGACACGTTCTACACCCTCAGCAATATCAGTGATTGATTTAACGATAGTAGTGGGTGTGATGCCGTGCTCCTTGTTATATGCCCTCTGCATCTTACGACGCCGGTTATTCTCACCTATCGCACGCTTCATTGAGTCTGTCATCCGGTCTGCATACAGTATCACTGTTCCACTTACATTCCGACTCGCTCGCCCCATAATCTGAATCAGACTCGTGTCTGAACGCAAGAAACCTTCCTTATCTGCATCAAGAATCGCAACAAGCGACACCTCAGGAAGATCAAGACCTTCACGGAGTAGATTGATGCCAACAACCACATCGTGTTTCCCTCGGCGTAAGTTCCGGAGTACTTCGATTCGCTCAAGGGTTCCCACTTCTGAGTGAAGATATTCCGCTTTGACCCCAGCATGGACCATATAGTCTGCGAGGTCTTCAGCCATGCGTTTGGTGAGAGTAGTCACTAGCACTCGCTCATCCTTCTTAGTGCGATTTCGGATTTCTCCAAGCAAATCTTCGACTTGCCCTTCAGTTGGGCGAACAATGATGTGGGGGTCCACTAATCCAGTCGGTCGAACAATTTGTTCAACTACTTGATCTGAGTGTTTTCGTTCATAACCAGCTGGAGTCGCCGACGTATAGAGGACTGTACGCATGTAGGGTTCAAACTCTTCAAACGTCAGTGGCCGATTGTCATATGCTGCTGGTAATCGGAAGCCATAATCTACAAGGTTCCGTTTCCGTGACAAATCCCCATGAAACATTCCTCCAATCTGGGGAACGGTGATGTGAGATTCATCGATTACCAAGAGGAAGTCTTCAGGATAATGATCTAACAGGCAGTACGGTTTCTGTCCCTCTTTCCGTCCATCAAAGTACCGCGAATAATTTTCGATGCCACCAGTCCATCCTACGGACCGCATCATCTCCACATCATATTTGACTCGGCGTTTTAGGCGGTCAGCTTCAAGGATCTTTCCTTGATCTTCTAATTCTTTCAGACGAATCTCAAGGTCGTCTTCAATTTGATCTAAAACCTCTGGGAGCATCTTCTGATCCGTAGTGAATTGTTTAGCGGGGAAAATTTTGACTTTGTCCCGTTCATAGAGGACTGTTCCTTTTATCGGGGCAATGTCGGAGATGCTTTCGATCGTGTCTCCAAAGGTTTCGAGACGTATGGGATGATTTGCATAGGCTGGGAAGACTTCAATCACTTCACCACGTACTCGGAAGGTTCCCCGACGAAAGTCAAAATCGTTTCGAGTGTAGTTGATGTGGACTAGGCGAGCAAAGAGTTCATCCCGGGGAATGTCTTTACCCTTTTCTAACTCGACCACAAGGTTCCGATAAGATCCTGGCGCACCAATGCCGTAGATACAGGACACTGTTGCTACAATCAACACATCCTTGCGAACCGCCAAAGAGGCCACAGCAGAAAGGCGCATCCTTTCCACTTCCTCGTTAATTGAGGCATCTTTCTCGATGTAGACATCTGAAGTGGGCATGTAGGCTTCGGGTTGAAAATAATCGTAATAGGAGGTGTAGTATTCCACGGCATTATTGGGGAAGTATTCGCGGAACATACTCGTCAGTTGGGCAGCAAGAGTCTTGTTAGGGGCAATGACTAAGGTGGGTTTCTGAAGGGTTTCAACAATCGAGGCAACGGTGAAGGTTTTACCTGACCCAGTGACACCCAAGAGGGTTTGTTGCCTCTTCCCTTGGTTGTAGCCATCGATGAGTTTCTGGATAGCTTTGGGCTGATCGCCTCGTGGAGTGAAGTCTGGGTTGAGTTCGAACTGACGTGATGTGACCAATGCGTTGTCACGCCTCCCGATTCTTGGAACACACATTCGGCTTTATGATTGTTATGGAGTGTCACCAATAAGTGATTGGTAGAAAATTCGTCACTCGTAGCTTTTCCACTTCAATAGCTAGTTTACGATTAGAAGGTGTATGGATTATAGAGAGGGAGTTGTGGGAACCAACTAGTGAGGAGGTCTCGGGTTCGGTCGTTGAGCCCTTTGAGCCATCCCGCGTATTCTAGGGCGTCAAGAGAATGGGTACCATAGAGGAGGGCGGTGAGTCCGTGGATGTTGGATTCAAGTTTGGCAGCTCGTTGAGTTGGACTAGCAGTCAGCTGACCATTTGTGGCCTGAAGAAGGTAGGTGTTGTTATTCCAACCACATTGGGAGTCGGTGAGAGTAAGGGTGAGTTCACCGTCAGTTGGTGCAGGAAGACCTGTAAGGGCGTCTTCGACGTCGATGATGCGCACCATCCATGGGTGCCAAATCTTGATTTCAAGCCAGTCTTTGAGGTCTTCAAACCAATGCTGAAAATTCGCTCCATAGGGGATGATCATGCGAAGCGTTTGGACTTGGTCCCGATGTTTCCCGAAATAATTGAAGAGCGCAGCTTGAGCAGACAGGGTACGCCAGTACATTTCTTCAACAATGAGTTCCCCAGGTTCCTCAGAAAAGTGCATGTAACCTTTGAGTTGGTACCGGGCTAGAGCTTCGATTTTACCACCTTTCTTGACGAAGACATAGTGGCGGTTCTTATTGCGACGCGTCCATTCTTCATCACGAATATCAGGATTGAAGGCATATCCGTGAAAAGCAGTTGGGGCAAAATCCTGAATAAACGTCATATAAGCATCCTTTGCGTCGTATCCTGGAACACGTTCGAAGCTCCATTGATCACCAATCGCGCTGTCGGTAGCTACTCGTAGACCATCAAGTGGAGCTTTCAAACGGAATTTTTCGTATGCAGGCACATATCCGAGGCGGGAGTAGAAGGTTTCTCGGAACGGTTCCAACATACTCACTGGGAGTCCGGTTTCTTTCATTTCCAAAAAGGCACTTTGCATAATTGATCGTGCATAGCCTTTCATGCGACCTTCGGGATAGGTACCGACCATTGAAATCCCACCCATTCCTTTCAGGACACCACGAATCGACTGTTGGGTGCGCATAATCGTGACAACAGATTGGAGAGTGTCGTCTTCGAAGAGTCCGATGATGTTTTCGGGAATCATGTAGTTGTGGTCTTCGTCGCGGACATCTTGGTCAGTCCAGAAGCCGTAGGCGTATTGATGGAGTTTGACTACTTGGGTCATGTCGTCTTTGGTAATTTTTCGGATTTCCATGAGTGTCACCTGATATGAAGTATTGTGAATGTGGGATTTCTTATATGGCGAGGTTTGTTATAATTACCTATAAGGGTCATGGGGTAGGTTGCCTCTGAAGTTGGAGTCGTTATTGATAAAGATTTATTCCGAAGATCAAATGCACACGATTCGCGAAGAGTTCGAATCAGAAATCCTGCAACGCCCGCATGTAGCCACAAAGAAGATGTTTGGGTGCCCTAGTTACACTGCAAAAGACAAGCTGTTTGCATTCCTTGTTACAGAAGGCATGGTATTAACTAAGCTTTCTGAAACAGAGCGGACCGATGCACTAAGTATTCCTGGCGCACAGTTCTTTGAACATAATCAACGGGTTGTGAAAACATGGATTCGTGTACCCATTAAAGACACAGTTGCATTGGATAAAGTAATGGAGTTGGTATCCAAGAGTTATGATAACGCATTGGAGCTCGTAACCTAGGTACTTTTTTTCACCAAGAACCACATGCGTTTACTATTAGCAGCAACTGGCAAGCGTTCTTCAAGGTTTCCCCAGCAGGCGATTTCTGCTAATCCCGCTTTTTTTAAACAACGACGTATTTCATCAAGAGTGTACCCGCGTTGGTGGTGGTGTTCATCGACCCGACGAATCCAGCAGTCATTTTCTTTGAGAAACCCTACGATATGAAAAACGGCGATTCGAGAATTTTCATCGTAGGAGTGGCGGTGGACTTGGAAGATGTCGTTGGTTTCACGTTCTACTCTTACTGCATAGCGTTGTGCGAGCGTTCTTAACCAATGGATAGTGTTCAAGTCGAAGATAAAGCGTCCATCTGGGTTCATGTGTTGTGATACGCTGGTGAAAGTTGTTTCAATATCATCCAACGTGAGGATGTAATTGAGACTGTCGTACCAGCAGGTTACTAAGTCAAAGGTTGTTTGGAGTTTGAGATGTCGCATATCCATTTCGTGAAAGGAAAGGGCAATATTTTCGGCTTGAGCCTTTTTTCGAGCAATGATAAGCATTTCGGGAGATTGGTCAATTCCAGTTACCTTGTAACCTTGCTTAGCCATCATTACTGCAAAGGTTCCCTCCCCACAAGCTACATCCAGAATTGTCGTGGGTTGTAGGTGATACTGTTCTAATATCGAGGGGAGGAGTTGCCCCATGTAAGTGCTGAATTCGGGAAAATCTCCCAAGGTATATAATCGGGCGAACTCGCGGTAAATCATCATATAACTTCTGTTGAATCAGTTAATTCTGTTTCTATGGAGTAGATGTAGAATGGGAAAATGCTCTGTGGTTTGACGATTGTGAAAGCGCTATTGGTTGGTTTTCCCGAAGTGGGTTTCATAGAATGTCTGAATTGTTTTCTCTGAAGGAAGGGTTATTTGCTTCCAAACATTGATGATTTCATCAAGTTTCTCAGCGTGTACCTGCTCGGAAAAGAGGTCTGTGAGATAAGCAGTCCGTTCGTCGATATCGCGTTGACAAAATTGTAGATACTCCTTTGCCGAATAGAAGCGTAGTGGGTTGAAGCGTTGCCGGTAATTAAGAAGCCCGTGAGTTTCTTCCAATTCCGTGGGGTCTGGGATGAGGTAAGCCTTGCCAAAAACAGGATGCGGGAGCCAATTTTTAATCGCACGAGTCTCAGTTAATTTCACAAGGAGTTTAGTGTCGTCGACTTTGACTTTTTCACCTATTCCGAGGTAAACTGGGTTGCCTTGGGCGTTCAGATAGGGTTTCCCAGTTGCTTCATCGATTTTTGGTAAGGGCTGTCCTTTGTCGTCAAGGCGACGTCGTTGTTTTCCAGTGAGATCATATTCACCAACAAATCCTGAATTCACGATGGCAAAGACGAGTCGCCCATCGCGATCAAGTTTCATATCCCTGTACATCTTGAGCTTTAGAAGAGCCTGCTGGCTTTGTTCACGGGCCATGAAGTCTGTTGCAGCATAGGAGCGTACTCGAGTCCCAGGGATTTTACCTCCGATGGCGGAGGTTATCACTGATTCACAGGCGGAGTCAAGGGCTACGGCCATGATTGGGTCGGTTATACGAGCAAGTAATGGAAAGATGTCAAACCGTCGAAAGGAGAGCATTTCAGTGTGCAGTGTCTTTGGAGAGCCAGCAACCCAATTGGGATTCAAATCATAGAATCGAAAGACAAACCTACCATTGGTTGTGCCTGATTGTTCGTAGCGAGTGGGTTGAAGGTGCCCTACGTGTTGTTCTGGGAGAGCCCGTGGAACTTTGACATCATATCCAGCGATTTCTTCCATACGATATTCGATGCCTTCACAGTCAATATTCTGAGCGAGAACCACTGGTTTAGTCCCGTGGCGGGCAACGTGCATGGATTTCATGAGACCCGGCCATTCAGGGCTTTCAGGAACTAAGCCTTCACTCTTTGCGTAAGATGCAGCTTCAAGCCCAATCAGTTGTACTTCAGTTATCATTGATGTGGAATCGTATTTGAGCAACCCGAGGATAGCATCATCCTGTTCGAGTTGGGGTCCAACCGTTAGGGTGGTTTTCCCGGTGCCCGAGAGCCCTTTGAGCACCCTTTTGCTCGTACAGCCAGCATGGTAGGAAATACAGCCATCGGCTTCACCTCGGTTCCAAACCATGGTGAGATTGGGTTTCTTGAAAGCACCTCCAAAATAGTCTACTCGCAGACTCATGACCCGTCGGTGATCCTGATCCATGCGGGTTAAATCGTAGAGTGTGAGGGGTTCATCGGGATCGAAGTCAGGCCAAAATTCTCGGATTTCACTAATCACTGTGTCAGGTAGGCGTTCTTGGACAATATAATTCCAGCAGTGAATGTCCATATTCTCTTCAGGGGGATAGACCATGAGACGTCCAAACCAAGTGATATAGGCAGTATGGGGATTTTCTACACTGAGTATGATTCGAAGCCCCGTTTTATACTCTGCTTCCCCTTGAATGCCATCCTGGACGATGACTTTGGCAGTCTTGAGGTATCGGAGAACTACATCATATAATTGGAGGCCAATTTCGCGGTCAAAACTGCGTTGACCCTTTCCAAGAGAATACCCTTCAGGTACGATATAGAATGCCCGATCAGGTCGTCGACCCACTTGTGTGTTCCCAAACAAGTATTGGCCATCAATGGTTTCCACGTAATATGGTCTGAGATATTCTGTGAACCATTTGTCATCAGGGTTGCGGATGACGTTCTTTTCGTCAAACACCAAATCATCTTCAATATGAACCGGCACTATGCCACCCACCATTACTTGTTGTTGGCTCCGTATTGATTCCTTTTATAGCTAGAACCTTGCTTCAAGTTTCAAGACTCGAAGCACGGATGCTTCTCCTTTTTAGTCTTATCCTCGAAAGACACCTTGCTTCAAGTTGTAATAGTGATTTGCGAGGAAAACTTGAAAAAGATTCTTTGATGCTCACGTGCCAAGGAGGATCTCTGATCAACTCAGCCTGACGTCCGGGTTTGAAAAGATTATTCAGAAAAATGGGATAAATTGGGAAACCCACCCCTTACGGAGTGGGATTTTCTTTTTGCTGACAAAGCAATTAGGTTATTAAAAATCGCGATGTAAGGCCATCTTTATTTTATTCTTTGACTGACATATTTCATTCAAGGAATATGGGTGTAACCATACACCCTCTATCCCGTCTACCGTGAAGGTTTTCAGGACTACTTGTGGTAAAATCTCTTTCGAAAAAAAGTATATAAGAACAGCAACTTTGGTAACAATAAGTTCCTTAAACTTACTCCCTGAGCGGGTGGGATGCTCGCACCGTGCTCCGCTCACTTAAACAAACCCCGGGCTGCGAGGTTTCAAGTTATGAAACAAGCTAGATTGAATCGTACACAAAGCATTGCCCTCATGGCAATTATGTCTGCAGTCTATGCAGCAGTAACCATCGCGTTAGGATCCTTGAGCTATTATGGCATCCAATTTCGCGTCGCGGATGTTCTCCTACCCTTCCCCTTTATCCTAGGCTGGCCCATGGCATTAGCCTTGTTTCTTGGTGGTTTCGTTGCTAACATCTTCGGTGGACTTGGCGCCATTGATGTCGTTTTCGGCAGTCTTCTGAACTTGTTGGCAGGCATTCTGGTGATGAACCGAAAAGCCTGTCCCCACTGGATTCTCGCCTGGCTCTACCCCACGTTAATCATTGGGTTGGGTGTTCCTGCTTATCTCCAATTCTTGATCTTTACCCCCTACATTCTCTTAATGCCTGGCATCCTAATCAGTACTGCCATCCTTTGTGCGATTGGAGTTGTGATTATGATTGCTGTTGAACGGGCACTCCCCCAACTCTTTGTTGATGCTTAGGAATCCTGATTCACGCGAAGGATAAAATAGAAGAACCACCTTGCTCTTCGCCTAACGAAATGAGCCTACACCAGGGATGCCCATGGATCCGAAGACATTCCAACAATTCGAGGACTTTATCCATTCCAAGTCCGTCGCATTAATCGGAACCAGCCCCTCAGCGGGTTTCTACTGGCTCAAATCGTTTCTCAATTATGGCTTCCCTGGTAAAATTTACCCAGTGAACCCGAAAATTGATGAAGCCTTAGGGCTCAAGTTTTACAAGTCACTCAGCGATGTGTCAGATCCTGTTGATTATGCCATTCTTCGAGTTCCCGCTCACATTGTCTCACGAGTTTTAGATGAATGCATCGCTAAAGGTGTTAAAGCTGTCACGATCTTCACGAGTGGCTTCAGTGAACTTGGTACAGAAGAAGGATTTCACCGAGAAAAGGAAATCGCTGCAAAAATCCACTCCAGCCCGATCCGAGCCTTTGGTCCCAATTGTATGGGTCTAACCTGCCCAGAATCGCGCTTCGCGTTTCGACCAGACCTGAAACCTGTCCAAGGACCTGTGGGATTCATTTCCCAATCAGGAGGAAAGGCGATTGATGCCTATCTCGCCATTACCGAGACCCAACTTGGTTGTAGCAAAGTATTCAGTTATGGCAATGAATCCGATATTAGTAGCTGGGAATTGGTCGAATACTTGCACCAAGATCCGAAAACCCAAGTTATTGGGATGTATATTGAAGGCGTTCGGGATGGTCCACGACTCCGGAACGCCATCGCAGCCTGTGCTCCAGATAAACCCATTGTCGTTTGGAAATCTGGAGTGACTGAAGCTGGAAAACGTGCTGTTTCTAGCCATAGTGCTGCCCTTGCAGGATCCTCGAACATCTGGGAGGCCCTCCTTCGACAAACGGGCGCTGCTACTGTGGACAGTTTTGAATGTCTCGTTAACACAATCGTCACCTTCATCCGGTGTCCACCCCCACCCGGAAAACGCGTCGCACTGATCGCAATTAGTGGAGGTGCAGGCGTCGCAGGAACCGACTCCCTTGCCCAATATGGATTCGAAATCCCCCGCCTTAGTGCTGACACCATTGAAGCCTTATCAACCGTGATAAACGCCGTTGGTACAAACATCAAAAACCCCGTTGACATGGCATCCAGTTACTTCTATCCCGAAAACACGGTGAAAACCATTCGCCATGTGGCTGAAGACCCAAACATTGACGCTATCATTGTTGAAGCCGCCCCACATTACGTCCACTTCATGGCCAACCATATGAACCTGACCGATATGGCATCTATGTATTGGGATATGATGATACAAGCGGGCCAGTATTGCGTCAAAGAACTCCACAAACCCTTCTTAGTCGCCGTCCCTGCTGTCGGTTATCCCCAAGAAAACCTGGCTACTCGTGTCCAATTCCGAAAAGCAAACCTCCCCGTCTTTTCTAATATTGCTGAGGCTGCAGATATTCTCAAGATCATCTACGACTATTATCAACGACATCCAAATCTTCCTATTCCTCCAACATTGGATCTGGAAAAGTAAGTACGAAACTGGTTATTACGAACTATTTGTCTGCCTGGTTCCGTAGGTTTTTATGGTTGTAAAGTAGTTTAAATAATGGCGTTGAATGAAATCTTTAAATAGAAATTCATTGCGCTTTATGTGGGAATACTGGGTTTGGCGAAAGATACTGGCACTTCCCTCCCCCCTAGAAAACCATTCCCTCTCCCCTCCAATTGTGTCCTTTTTATGGAGGTGCCTAATCCGCCATCATACCCAGTTTCCATATGTTTTTGAGCACACGTTTCCTTGATTTAAGTGAGGGAATTCTTGATAATGGATGAGATGGCAAAAGAAGAAAAACCATCAGTGTTCGCTCGTTTCCAAAAACGGTTCAGCGCGTGGAATCCATGGCGACGTGTGTTCTTCGTTTTACTTATTTTCCAATTATTAACGTGTATTCCTATGTTGCTTGTATGGATTTTTCCTCCCCCGATAATCGTCACTATTCCTGTATCACCAACACCCACCTTGACGTTAGCGAGTAATTGGCCATTTGCAATTCCTATGGCTTTGGTGGTGATTGGGGTACTTGGCACGAATCTGGTGTTTCGTATCTCGGAGGATACGAATTTTCTTCTTCGGACGGTTAGTTTGATTGTTTGTGTTGAAATCGTTCTTTTTGCCTCAGCAGTTGCATTTGGTGCACAGGTGTATTGGTATTGGGTGTTTCATCCTATTTTTAACCCAGGTTCTCCTTATCCGGGAATAAGTTGGGCTGAGTTGACTTTTAACCTCTGGATGGTGCTGGCGATTAATAACTATCTACTTACCCATGCATGGCTAGGAGGTCTTTTGTATATTACTGGTGTGACAACGATGCTCTTAACCTTGATATGTGAGTCAATGATTTAGCGCCGTGGGTTAGTTCCTATCCAGAGGATGAGCGTTATATCCCGGACATTTGTATGGGTTGGTCCAGTGATTAGAAGGTCACCAAGGGCATGGAGAAAATGGTAGGTTGAGTTGGTCTCCAAGAATTGTGATGGAGATAAGTTAAGATTCTGGGCTCGTTGGAAGGATTCGCCATCAGCGATTGCACCTGCAGCATCTGTGGGTCCGTCGATGCCATCGGAGGCTAGACTGGCAATCGCAAGACCTTCTGTTTCATGAAGGTGTGGAATTGCGGCAGTAATGAGCTCAGTATTTCGTCCCCCTTTACCTTCATGGCGAACGGTGACGGTGGTTTCAGATCCAACGATTAGGACTTGGGGCTTGTTTTGGGTGGTAAGTTGTTGGGCGAGTCGTCCCAGTTGATCTCCAACCTCACGGGCTTCGCCTTGACAGTTGGTTGTAAGGATTCGTGTTTGGAAATTCTCATGTTGGGCTTGTGCGAGCACTGCTTGGCAGGCATCTTGGTTAGAGGCAACGAGCTTGTGAACCGAATTGTCAAAAAGAGGATTGCCCGGTTTTGGTGTGTCTGAATGTTTGCTTTGAACTCCTGCAGTGATGTGTTCTTGGACGGGTGCAGGGAGTTTGTCCCAGAGGTTGTAAGCTTCCAATATGGTTGTGATATCCGAGTAGGTTGTGGGATCTGGGAGTGTGGGACCACTGGCAATCAAGTCGAGTTGATCGCTGGGTACATCAGAGATGAGAAGGCCCCAGTGCTGACGTGGGTGAATATGTTTTGCGAGGTGACCGCCCTTTACTTGAGAGAGGTGCTTGCGTACAGTGTTGATTTGTTCGATTGGCATGCCTGAATTGACTAACAATCGGGTTGTGTTTTGGACATCGGATAGGCTGAGGGGTGGGGTGGGGAAGGTGAGGAGCGCTGAGCCTCCACCAGAAAAGAGGCTGAGTATTAACGCATCTTCTGGAGTTTGATCTAGGAGCTTAATTAGTTGCTGAGTGGCCGTGGCGCTAGCGCTATTAGGTGTGGGGTGCCCCCCACCGAGAACTTCTATTTGGTTCAGTGAATAGGCTTCGAGGGTGGTTTCGGGCACAATGATGAGTCCACCGGTAATGTATTCCTGAAGAAGGGTTTCAGTAGCTTCGGCCATTCGTCCGGTGGCTTTTCCAGCCCCGATAATGTAGATTCCCGATATGTCGTCGAGGTTTACCCGTTTATCCACAAACTGTAGGATATGGTTCTTGCACTTGAGGGCTCGTGGAATAATGTTGTGGGGATTAACCGCGTTCAAGGCAACGTTGAGAAGAGCAAGCGCTCTTTGTCTAGCGTATTGTGTACGTGTAGACCCTTTGATGAGTTCGGGGATGTTCCGTATCATCCTATCCAGGATCCTTTTACTAAGGTTTCCGAAAATTACAACACCAATAATCATTCGAATTAACGATGCTATGTTGTATTATCGAATTCGGAACTATCATCCTCCATGGCAGAAAACATGGATTTCATAATCTTAGTCATGATATCTTCGAGTAAATCTCCATTGAGTATCCCATCAATGAATTTGAACATTTTTTGATACTCTTCCTCAGAGTCAAAATGGAGAATAACGCCTTTGCCTTCGGATAGGGGTTCGGCGGTGTAATGGATTTCTTCGTCCATGAAGTTTTTCGCCATGCGCCGTAACCCTTCTTCGTCCTCGAGCATGTCGCCAAAGGGCATTTCCTCATAGATGGTTCCCTTAAATTCGAGGGTTATGGTTCGCGCCTCAGGATTGGGCGAAAAGGCTAGGTGCTGCTTGATAGTTTCACGGATTTGGTCGAAAGGAAGTTCAATGCCCATAAAGGTCACCTCAGGCTTGAGAGTCAACCCAATGTGATTTCTGCCTAAAAAACCTCGTATTCGAAGACTGGTTAGAAGTAGACGACGTTGTATAAAGGAAGTGGTGGGAACCACCGTTGGAGTGTGTGTCTAGCCCATTCTTCATTAATGGTGAGCCTTCCTTGGAATTCTAGTTCTTCTAGGGGTAGTGTGCCGTAGAGGAGTGATGAGAGGGCTTGGATAGATGTTTTCACCACAGGCTGCCCTGAACTCTTGGTTACGTGTAATTTCCCTTTCTCAGATTGAAGAGAAAAGAGGCCATTATTCCATGGGCATTCATTGTCAGCTAGTTCGAAAGTGACACCATCTTCTCCAGCTCCGGGAAGGTTTTCAAATGCTTTCATGACATCGACGATGCGAACCATCCAATTTGCTTTACGCTCAATTTTTAGCCGAGTATCTTTGAACCAGTGGTCCACTTGGGGTTCAAAGGGAGCATGGATGCTAATTTCATCAATTTGGTCAATATGTTTAGCGTAAAAGGAAAACAACCTGTCACGAGCTTCGAGGCTCCGCCATAAAAGGTCAATTGCATGGAGCTTGGAATGAAACCGGCCTTTGATACGTTCTCCTCTAATTCTGTATCGACTTAGTGCCTGGGTTTTCCCTTTATGTTTAACGAAAACGATGATGCTGTCTTTCACTCGTCGTTTCCATTCAGCATCAGGAATAGTATTGAAAATGATATAACCGTGATATTGACGCGGTCCAACCTCACGCACAAATTTGAGATAATCCTCTTTAACGTCGACGGCGCGAACCCGTTCATAACTCCAATCTGACCCCGGTTTTTCCTTGATCCAGTGGTTCAGCGCCTTAACTGGAGCTTCAACAAGATAGGGGGCATTTGCTGCAACATACCCAAACTGTTCATAGTAACTTTGCTTGAAAGGATCAAGCATAGTGACTGATTGCCCTTGTTGACGCATGATTTTGAAGGCTTTTTGCATTAATTGACGAACATACCCCTTCCTTCGAGCCTCGGGATAAGTGGCTATGCCAGCTACGCCTCCACACTCTTTGATAACACCACGCACTGATTGTTCGAAATCGTGGATTCGCACTGAGGAGAGGAGAGACCCGTTTTCGAAGAGCCCATAGATTTCTTCGACAATGATGTCCTCTAATTCCTCGTCTTTGATTTCCCGGTCTGTCCATTCGGTATAGGCATAATGGTAAAGTTCGAGGAGCGCACGACGATCCTTCATAGTGATTTTGCGAATTTCCATGAGAATTCCCTTCAAACGCTAGTCGAGTAGAAGAACGCATCCTGTTAAATCCTTTTTCACTCAAATATACTCGTTGGGATTAATAGTGAAGAAGCCAACACTCATTCTATATCACCCCCTTATGGCAGTTGAAGGGTATCCCGTGCTTGCTGGACGCGTCCAACCTGCATTTGAGTACTTACAAGAAACTGGCACTCTTGACTCTACTCACGTGAAATTTGAAGAAGCACCTGAAACCAACGAAAAGTTGCTTCTTCAGGTGCATACACCAAGGCATATTCGTCAGGTGAAAGGCTCTGGTTATGATCCGGCTTCTCTTGTCTCTGCGGGCTCTGCAGTTCGAGCTGGGGAAGCTGTTTGGCAAGGTGAAGCTGCGAATGCTTTTGCGTTTACGGGGTGTGCGGGTCATCATGCAAGCCGAGATTCTTTTTGGGGATTTTGTTATTATAACAATTCAGCCCTGCTTGTTCGACACTTACAGCAAGCGCATGGTGTGAAGCGGTTTTTCATTGTTGATACGGATCCCCATCCAGGAGATGGGACCAGAGATACGCTTGGTGAGGATGAGGGGATTTACCATCTAAACTTTGAGGCAAGTTTTCGTGAGAGTATGGACACAGTCACAACGCGACATGTGGACGTTCCTTTCCCCAGTAGTAGTAGCGATGAGTCTTTCGTTGATGCCGTTCGTCGTCTAGTGCTTCCGTGGGCACGGCGGATTCGTCCGGATATGATTTTGTGGAATATGGGTCATGATGCCCATGCGTTGGATTATGGTGGATTTAATCTGTCCTTACAGGCTTTTCCCGCCATGACTGATATTCTGCTTCAGGCAGCTGAAGAGGTGTGTTCAGGACGATTGGTTGTCTTATTATCTGGGGGCTCTGAGGTTTCAGTAGCCAAGCATGCAATCTCAGGAATTGTGAGAAAACTTGCTAGATTACCCACATTACCAGCAGATGTCGATGATGAACCAATCAAGGAATCTGAAGATACGAAACGTGTAGGACGAGAAATTGTTAACAGAATACTTACTGAACTCGAACTAGAAGACAACTGACTTCTCTGATTTCAGCTAGTGCTTCCAACTTTTTCCCAAGTTTTCCACTTACCCTGTGACCGTTGAACCAAAACAAGTCCATACCGTTGCCAGATTTCTTCGCGAGTAAGAGCCTCTTCAGGTTCAGATTGGAGCTGGCTTTCATGTCGGGGCTTATCTAATGCGGATGGTATCGTATAGAAAAGAGAGTCAATGAGAGCACCCACACGTCCTTTCTGATACTGATCTTTAACGAAGATGAGTATTTGTTCAGATGGAATATCAGCTTGTTGTAGAGGGTGTCGAGCCACTCCCTGGCTAAAGGAAGGACATACGCCTCCCATTGTGTTTTGCACGATTTGTAAACAGTGAGGATCTATGAAGAACTGGCATCGGAGACACTGATGCCAGCCATCCTGAATAGCCTGTTCCAGTGTGGTTCGTGTGCCACAAGCGACACAGCTGATGCCGACGGTCGATAGATCAAGCTTCATTTCCATCTTCCTCCGAGTCAGCGATGGCTCCAGCAAGATACAGGGTGGCAGCATTGGCAATGGCTTCACGTCGTTCTGCATCGAATTCTAATTCCAGCCGAGGACCATAAGCAATACGTCGTGCAGTGCGGGTGATATAACCCAGTTCTGAGAGGCGCCGTAGGATTTTATCAAGCTGGTAGCGGGAGAGGCGACCACGGGCGACTAGAATGGTTTCGATGTCTTTTGCGGCAATGCGGCGTGGACGACGATGCTTGCTAGCACGTTCAACGCTCGAAATGATAACACCAAGTACGGCATATTCAGGATCGGTTAGTTCTCCTGGGACACCATAGATGGTTCGGACACAATAGAGCGTATCTCGACCTAACCGATATTCAACAAGTTCCAAACCCAGTGGTGCAATTTGTTGACGGAGTATATCAAGAAGGCGAAGTAGTCCAGCTTTTTTCACATGGAGCGCTTCAAGGAGGGCTTGTCGCTTGACACCAATACTGAGCTGTCCTTCTTCATCCCGAAACCGCGCAGTTAGTGCAGCAAAGAGTTGACCAAGGAGATGGCGCTGCTCAAACTCTTCGTCTTCCTTCCTTTCCTCAGAAGGTGTTGTTGTATCCGAAGGTACTTGATTCGAAGTCACCTTCGAGGAACCTCCTCATGATTTTTTGCAGCAATCGCGACAGCAGTCAAAGCGGATTTCAATTTTCGATCCGATGAGGGAGCGCGAAAGATAATTGCAGTCCGTTCAAATGTAGCTGGAAGAACGTTATCACGAATTAATTGGCTGAGTAAATCTAATTCCCAGTTGGTTAAAATCTCTCCTAGCGCAGTGTAGCTGTACCGTTTCCCTTGAAGTCGTTTCACAATAGCAGCCCGACGTGAATCAAGTGCGTCAATTGAAAGTTCATCATAATGTATTCGGTGTTGGCGCATCGCTTGCTGATCTTCCCGAGAGGGTGCAGCATCCATTGTCACAGGAGTATCTGCTGGAGGTAAATTGAAAGGGGGTATTGTGCGATCTTGATTAATTAGGAAAAGTAGAGGTGTAGCTCTTCGTTTCACCTCTTTGGCAAATTGGGAAATCCATTCTTCGGGCGCAATTTCGGGGGCTGCTAACTGGGAGTCGCGATGGTGTTGCATGGAAGCGAGTGTATGGTAAAATCGTCCATCGAGATTTCTTTCCCAGGGTGTTTCAAGAACTCGGAATGCATCAGCTACTTCTTCGCGGTCAACCTCAGCTTCTTTGACTGGAACTACATCGTGTTGCTTGAGGGCCACTTCATATTTTTTTGTTAGATTCCAGAGAGTGATAACAACGGTTTTGGTTCCATACTTGGTGAGCTGGTTTCGTTTGTAGTTATGTTGGAAGGTGTCATACCAGGCTTTGCGCCGGGGAAAAGCCCGGAGGTATGCAGAGGTGTCATTGGCCATCATCATTGTTTCACCTGTCCTTTAATCAGAACCACATGATGCATGGTCTCTGGGATTTGTAAGCCCACGGTCGAGGGGGCCATTAACATAAACTGTGGATGGATGAGTGATTCCTGCTGGGTCAAGTCGAGAGTACGTTGGACAACACTCAGAATAGCGGCACGGCTTGCTTCATCGAGGCGCTGGGTGAATTCATCAATCACGTGGAGAGGGCTTTTTGCCAATGTATGTAGGGCTAATATGAAGGTCTGGGTGGCAAGAACACGTTCTCCGCCTGACATTTCTTGGTAGGTTCGCCAATCTCCTTTGCGGTTGATGGCCAATTGGAGGTGAAGCTCAGCTCTACTCGGTTCATCGGGATATCGAACAATAAGCTGGACTTGTTTCAGGAAGTGACTGAGTAGCTGATTCATTCGTTGGTTCAACGTTTCAACGGTCTCTTCGAGTTGATGTCGCCACTCCAGAAGCCGGCGATCAACATCAGTCATGAGGTTTTCAAGATGGTGGTGTCGTTGCTTAATGTACTCTTGAAGTTGTGAAACCACCTTTCCCTGTTCTTCAAAGGCTTGACGATCGTCAACCGTTGCTCTGATGGTGTCAATCATGGCTTGGATTTGGATTTGTTCTTCACGAACTGCAGTGGGTTCACGAACGGATTCAGGACGAGGAGCTAGGTTGCTGGCAGCTTTTCGAAAGTCCTTGGTCTGTTTCATGAGATGTTCATATTCATCTTCTCGTTGCTTGAGGTCAGCAGAAATGCTGTTGATTTCAACTTGACACCGTCCGCGTCGAATATCGAGGTTCTGGAGTTGCCCAGTGATTTTTTGTAGTCTGGAATTGAGCGGCGATAATTCTGAATTACATTCTTGGTATTCCTGACTAAGTGCATCACATTGGGTTTCTAATTCTAGAATCTGTTGTTGCAGTTCAGAGACACGACGGTCTGA
>JAEOTD010000108.1 GCA_016839995.1 Candidatus Hermodarchaeota archaeon | reverse complement strand
CCAATTGAAATCGGCTCTCAAACGCCAAGGCGTATCTCAGCTGTTTAAATTCCAAGAACAGGCAGTTCAACAGATCCTTGCGGGAAGCGATGTAATCATTTCAGCCCCCACAGCCACGGGAAAAACGGAGGCTTTTGCCCTCCCAATTATTCAACAGATTTTACAGCGCCAAGTTGGTTGGGGACCTCTTCGTGCAGCAAAAAAGCGTGCCGTGCAAGCCATATTCATCTATCCAACTAAAGCCCTTGCTCGTGACCAAGCGAGTAAGCTCTCTGTTCTGGCGGCAAGTGTTGGATTGGATGTTGCTGTTCTTGATGGTGACACCCCGAAATCGGAACGGGCGGCGATATTTCGACATCCCCCGGATATCTTGATTTCAAATCCGGATATGCTCCATATTCACCTGATTCGTCCCCGTGACCCAATTCGACGACTTGTTCGAACTGCCCGACACGTGGTCTTAGATGAGCTCCACGTTTATGTGGGAGCTTTTGGATCCAATGTTCATTTTCTCATGCGTCGCCTCCAACGCATTTGTCCGCCTCTACAGCTTATTGGGGCTTCTGCAACGGTAGCAAATGCCCAGGAATTTGCTGAATTATTATTCGGGCGAACGGTGGTTCCCATCCATTGTTCAACTGGTAAAAAAGGCGTAATCCATTTTCTTATGTTGTACCCCGACCGCGCTAGTCAGAGTACAATGATGGCGAGTGTTGCTCGGGAATTGGTTCGTCATGACTTGAAGACGTTGATTTTTGCGAATACCCACAAAAATGCGGAGGTGATTAATCTTATCGCCCGACGTACGCAGATGAAAAGTGCGGTTCACCGAGCAGGTCTTCCAATGACGTACCGACGAAAGGTGGAGGATGATTTTCGGCGCGGAGAATTGGACTTGTTAGTGTCTACTCCCACATTGGAGTTAGGAATCGATATCGGGGATCTTGAGGGTGTCGTATCGATGCTTGTTGGCATCACAAGGTTGACACAACGGATTGGTCGTGCTGGGAGAAAAGGTCAGGAAAGTATTGCTGTACTCGCTCTACGCCAAAATGATGCGATCAGCACTTACTATCGTGAGCACCCAGATGATTATTTTACAGATATTGATCCTGCCTATGTTGAACCACATAATGAAGTGGTGGCCTATCACCAATTAATGGCTGCAGCACTAGATTCACCCATTACACCTGAAGAATTCAATGAATTTCAGCCCATTCTACAACAACTTCTCAAAGAACGAGTGCTGAACGAGGAGAAGGAGCGGTTAAAACCCAATATCATTGAAGCGCGTCGGATTCTAGCCCGTTATTCGATTCGGGGGATTGGCGATAGTGTGCAAATCATCCATGAGGGAAAAATCATCGGTGAACGGCAAATGCCTATCGCCATGGGTGAACTCTTTCCCGGAGCCTACTATCTACATGCGGGTGCCACCTACGAATCGTTAGAATTCGAATATCGTCACGGTGTTGGTAGAGCGGTCACGCGAAAATTACCCCGAGGTCATCGAGAGATGACCCAGCCCATTCGTCATGTTAATCCAGAGATTATTCGAGTATTAGATACCCGTCAGGTATACGGTATTACGGTTCATTATGCAGATCTTCGAATGACTGAGGTCATAACAGGGTATGTTATCAAAGATATTTACACAGACAAGATATTGAAAACCAAGGACTTAGACAACGTGTTAGAGTTCACCTATCCTACGAAAGGTTTCTTTTTCACTGCACCTCATCCAATGAAGGCCGTGAAATCTGTAACCAAAACGTTGCAGGGATCATCCAAACCAATGTCCCCAACGAGTGACGAAGATGCAATTACGGAAGAGGAACTGATTGTGGGAGGATTTCATGCACTTGAACATACCCTCATTGAGAGTAGTGACATGTTAACGGGTGGGGGTCGAAACGCAATTGGGGGAGTTTCGATGGGTTCGTCAGGTCTTATCTTCATTTATGATGGAAGCCCTGGTGGTAGTGGGTTGTCCAAGCTCCTCTTTGATCGATTGGAAGAAGCCCTGCGACGTGTAACCGTGATTCTTGAAGAATGCCCCTGTAAAGCTCTTGAAGGGTGTCCAGCTTGCACTTTTTCCTATCAGTGTGGAAACAACAATACTCCCCTCTTCAAAGACGGGGCATTGGAAGCATCTCAGATGGTTTTGAAGGGAGAAAAGGTAGTTACAGAAATAAGTCCAGAATTAACTGAAGAGCCCCTAATTTGATGTGAATGTTTCCCATCAGAATTCAGGAGTCCAATAGGCTCGGATTTTTGGAAAGATAACGCGTACAATGGGAGATTTTGTGGGGCTCCCACCTGCATCGGGGAATATCTGGTGGAGTTCATCAATGGACCGATAGCCCAAGAGGAGTTGGTAGATGACTGGGAAGGGAACAGCGACATTCATGTCTTTAACTTCGTTCCGAGGAATTTCCTTTATCGCTTCGAGGTTACCCTTCTTGAAGACCAATTCAATTCCTTCTTGATACCAGCTGAATCGAATTGATTCAGTTAAGCCCTTGAATTCGGATTTCGCTAAACGCTGTTCAATGACTGGTGTAATCGCTTCTAGAAACCGTTTGATGGAGGGGATTTTGACGTACCAAGCATAGGGTCGACCAAATTTAGATCGACTGAAGCTCTCCAGGGCTTGGAAGATTGCAGGACGTGCGGGATAATAAATTCTGAGGGGTAATTGTCTCCGTTTGGCTATTTTTTTCAGGAAACGTAGAATGGACAGTAAATGATTGAGGTTCTCGACCCATAGTTCATTAACCTCAAGAGCCCCCCATCCAATGTTTAAGAGAAATATGCCGACAACTTTCTGATTGGCTTTAATGAGATGAAATTTGTAAACCGAGTCATTTCCAAACCGGCCAGTTGAGAGATAGAGAAAGTCTTCTTTTGAAAGGTGCCGGTAGAAGTCAAGATATGCGTTTAGTTGTTCTCGGGCCTTCAGGTAGGCGGGGAAGGTGGCTTGGGTGACTTCTTCGATAGCGATTGGCTCTTTTTCGCCTTTCTTTTGAGGGGGTATTAGCTCTAAAGGAAAAGTTAGTGATCCACCCATTTGAACGGCGTATTCGTAGCCAAGTTTCCGGTAGTAATAGGGGATTCCGGCAATCATAATCATGGGAAGGTTGTATTCTTCAACACGTCGTTCGAAGGCCTCATTCAGTTTACGGATTAGGCCACGGTTTCGGTACTCTTCAAGCGTTCCAACAATTTCCATGCCTCCTACTGGGAATCGATGTCCATTCATCACACCTGTGTTGAGCATCAGATTGAAGTAAGCCACTATTTTTCCGGTTTTTATGTCTTCAACAAGGAAATTGTCAGAAGGTGGGAAATTGGGGTGGAGGTTAAAGAGCCGATTAATCATCGGCACTCCTTCTTTTCCGTGGACCGCTTGAACATGCTCTTTGATGGCTTTGACATCAGACTTAGTACCTGTACGTAAAATGAGGTCATCACCTAGGTCTTCGATCATGGTGTGTTCACATGTATTTTTTCTTGCCATCCCTTCGGAACACATCAGGGATTAAAAGCTTATGTAAAAGAGGCTTGGCGTTGAGGGAGTAAACCCAACAGTTTAAGAAAGCCCAAGTCCCCCTGATAGTGTCTAATCATATTCAATGCAATGAGTTGGATTGCTCGTGACACGATTCAAATATTACACGATTTATCGGTGTAAAAATTGTGGCGAACACATCCGTGTTCACGGCAAGCTTGCATCCAAACTGGTGTTACCATCAGGTATGCAGATGTGTTGTCACCGTCCACGACTCGTGAGGGAACGGCACATTCTGATTTCTGAGTACAAAGCAGATCAAACTACACCAAGTGATAAGCCTCGCTCTGAGAAAGGTAAACAAAAGAGCCTTGAAGATTACCCCTAACAAACCAAGTAACCGGTTCGAACTACAGGACCTTATACCGGGGGTGAGTGCGTGTTTTGGGCGTGGGAGCAGGATACGCCCCATCCGGAGACGTGTATGCAAGGAGTGCGTCAGTAACAGAGACTGCAGTAAAGAACCGTGGAGCTCGTCGAAGAGGACCTGCCAGTATGAAATTGGCACCATGGCATTGCAAATACGAACAAAGTGCGGGGGCAAGATACCGCTTGGCTGCAGGAGAGATTTCGGACGCATGACGCCATAATGCTACACTATTCGCAGAGCCAGTCCCGACGGGATATCCTAACTCACTCTTCACAAATCGCATCGCTGTCGCTGCTATACTGAGTCCAGCGAGATCAAGGGCTACAGTATCGATTAGGATTTTTGAAATCTTTGCAGTGGATGCCTTTGCGAGAAGCCCTTCAGTTTCTGGTGTACCCTTGAGTGCTTCAAGACGTCCTTGGGGACGAATATCCAGAGGATTATGAGCCAAAATTATTGCTGCTTCAATCTTCGCGGTTTTCAGGGCTTTCAGTTCTTCAACTGTTGTGTGATGACTAATAGCATCGTATATCGCCAAATGAGCTCTGTTGGCGTCTGCAACTTGTGTGATGCCGGCGAGTCTAGCTTCCCGAGAACTACTGTCGATGAGAAAAGGAATGGAGGGAGCACTCTCTGAGAGAAAGGCTAGGTACTTTGTCATCGCCTCAGGAGTTTCAGCAAGAACATCGAGGATAAAGGGCGTTCCAGTGGTTTCCGTGAGTTTAATGGCTCGATTAAGATAACGTTGAGCACGTTTAGAATCAAATTTCCCTTGTTTTGGATCCGTCACCAAATGATCTCCTCGGTGAAAAATGGACAACATTAAGGTGGTTGGATATTCACCACGTCGACCACCTAAGATGACATCACCGATTTGCACAGTTTTTGGTTCGACAGGCTTCTGTTCTTTAGGCATACTATCTCCCTTCTTTTCGAGTGATTGTACCTTAGTAAAAATGGATAGTGGACATATTAAGTCTACTTTGGGAAGAAAGAATACCGTTCGAACGGTTTTTAGGACACCTCAACACCTGCATTGTCTTCTATGCAAAGGGAGACTAATAATTGCCACAAACAGCGACCACACATCCGAAAACAGGTTTTTGGGGGCAGGTGTTGCTTCTTGCTATCTCCCAGGCTTTCTTGATGTTTGCCTATGGCGCGGTTCTCCCGATTCTCCCATATTATCTCTTTGAATTTGGAGCTGGAGCCTTTGAGTATGGATTACTTGTCGCCACCTTCTCGATTTTTGCATTCCTTGCAGCTGGACCGTTCGGGAGTTTATCTGACCGAGTAGGTCGGAAACCCATTATCCTCATTTCGCTTGTGGGGTCAAGCATCTCGCTTGTGGTTTTTGGATTGTCAAATTCTCTCATTCTTCTATTCATCGCTCGTGCTGCTGAGGGGTTCTTTACTGCAGGTTTGTGGCCATCAAGTGATGCATTGGTTTCTGACATTGTCCCAGCAGAAAAACGTGGATCTGCCTGGGGGACTTTACTCGCGGGACGAACTACCGGGATGATTTTTGGACCCACCCTTGGTGGGTTTCTCGTCTTCTTTTTCGGCATTCGGGTTCCATTTTTCATCAATGCTGCTCTTGCGGCAATGGCTTTACTCTTCTGCCTCATCTTTATTCGTGAACCACTTCATGAGTACCGAGTAACTGCCACAATTGAGCAGGCTGATGAAGAACCATCACTCTTTGAAAAACTTCGAGGTGGACTCCGTGCATATCGCACGGTTCTTCTCATCGGAGGCTTCACACTAGCTGTTGCTTTGATCATCAGGTTTACTCGGATTTTCACGGTGGCCACAATGGAACCGATGTTTGCGATTTATACTACAGATTCAAGGACCTTTGGATTTACGTCAATAGAACTTGGCATCTTTTTCTTCTTCTTTGCTGTCTCCAATGCGATTTGTCAACTTATGTTCGGACGACTCTCAGATACGGTGGGACATGAGCTTCCAATGGCACTTGGTGGTCTTGTATCAGCTTCAGGTTTGATACTTTCGATATTGGCGACCGCTACTGTAGAGCTCTATATGGTCGCCGTTCTGTTAGGGATGGGAGGAGCCATGGCACTTCCATCATCTACTGCCGTTGCTGCAAGTGCGGCACCTTCAACTCAGCGAGGACGTGTGATGGGGTTGATGGGTATGGCTGGTAGTGCCGCTCGAGCCATTGGACCAATTCTTGGAGGATTCTTCTATGCAAGTGTTCTAACCCTCACCGATTCGCCAGTCCAAGCAGCACTAATTCCTGTTACAATTGCCATTCTCGCTAGTATAGTGGGAACAGTAGCGGTTCTTCCATTGATGATCAAGTCTCGCAAGTCATCGACTTTCTCTGTTGATGGAAAACCCTTTGAAGAAGAATAATGCCTAGCCTTTGGGATGGCGATGAACAAAGAGTTGTGGGATACAAGAGATAATCTTACTATTTTGGTTGTCGAAGCGCACCCCGATGATGCGACATTGTTTGCGGGTGGAACCATTGCTAAACTTTCAGCTCAAGGGCACAGGATTGTAAATCTTTGCACTACTTATGGTGAGAAAGGCACACTAGATCCAGCGATGACTCGTGAAAAGATGATTGAGGTTGAGAAACGGGAATCCCAACGTGCAGCAGAAATCCTTGGAGTAAAAGAGATTCGATATTTAGAAATCCCTGATGGAGAAGTTAAAGCGGGGCTTGAACTCCGTCAGTGTTACACGGAAGTTCTGCGTCAAGTTCGTCCTGATTTAGTATTTAGTTTTGACCCGTATAACCCCTATGATCCACATGCAGATCACCAAGCAGTAGGACGCACTATCTATGAAGCAAGTTATACGAGCCATTTTCACCTTTACTTTCCCGAACAGATAGAGCAGGGATTGAAACCGCATCTAGTTACGAAGTATTTTGGTTGGAATAGTCTGAATCCGAATACATTCGTGGATATCGGTGACACTTTGGAAATAAAGACTCAAGCGTTGTTGGCTTATGAAAGCCAGATGCAGATGCTTCTACAAGAAACCAAGCAACGAGTTCTCAGAGCCGGTGTATCGCTTCCCGTTCTAGAGACTATGGACTGGCAAGACATCTACCGGATGTGGATAAGCATATCTGCCCAAGAAACCGGTAAAGCAGCCAAACTGCAATATGCTGAGGGATTCAACGGACTCAACTTCAATGCAATGGGAGTAATCTCAGAATTATTTAACCAAGATTCCTCCAAAAAAGCATAAAGAGTAAATAATCTCTTGGAAATTGAACATTTTTAGGGAAGTTCATTTCCGGAAGAAGGCGGTGTGAATCCATGAATGGCTGGGACCATTTATTCTTAACAACAATAATCTTCATCGTTAGTTGGTTGATACTAGGATGGATTGCCACCTTTCTGGGCTGGATACTACCAGCAGGCTTAAGCTTCTTGTTCATTCTTGTAGCTTGGGTAGGTGGAATCTTTCCTGACTTTGATTTGCATTGGAAACCGATACTTGGCCACCGATCAATCGTCACCCACAGTGTCTTTGCTCCACTCTTGATTGTTATCCTCTTCAGTGTACCAACGTACTTCCTTGGTTGGTGGACACCTGTCGACCGTTATGTCATTGCAGTGTTCTTACTCGGTTGTACTTGTCACTTCTTCCTTGACCTTGCTCCAAGTTCGCGATCTGTCCTTAATCGGTGGATGAAGAATCCCTTGGAGGCTGTCGCCTATATTGAAAAGGGAATCAAAGCTCCACCCGGGAACATCACTTACGTTCCTAAGAAATTCGAGAAAGGCTGGCTCATTGGAAACGGACTAGCTCTCGTCGCCATTGTCATCCTGGCGTTCCTATTTATCTTTCCGGCTCTTGGGCTTTAAGGACTGAGCAAGCAACTCCATGATATCAAGGATTTCCAACACTTTGCTCCCCTTCGCTGACTGCGTTTCAGTGAAATGCCGTTTACAGTTCGGACACGCAGAAACCAAGTGATGGGTAGAGGTTGCTTGAGCGTCAGCTAGCCGACGTTTGGTGATTTCTTCAGCCAGAGTGGGAAAAGTCTTGGGTAATGCTCCACCGCCCCCACAGCAGTCTGCATACTCTTGATTGTGAGGAAATTCTACGAGTTGACTACCAGGCACTAGTTGAAGTAGGTGCCGGGGTTGTTTGTATACACCGAGTTCTCGTCCCAGATGACAGGGATCATGGTAGGTTATCGACGTCGTTTCTGATGGTGATAGGGGATTGAGGAGGGGTGCGAGTTTTTTCTGATACCGGGAGAGGAACTCAGTGATGTGAAACACGCGAACCTTTTTTGGTAGGGGAATTCCGAGGGTGGGATAATCTTCTCTCAGAGCCCGGGCACATCCTGGACATGTCGTTATCACAGTGGTTACGTTTGATTTGGTAATGGCTTGAACGTTTTGTTGGGCGAGTTGTTTGGCCGTTTGGGTGAATCCTGCTCGGATGAGTGGTGACCCGCAACACACTTCCCCTTCCTCTTCGGAGAGAAATCGGAATTCTAGCCCTAATGCTGACAGGGCCTGTTGGGTTGCTAAAGCAATCTCTGGATGACGATATGCGGTGGTACATCCGACATAGTATGCAATTTTTGCATTGGGAGTTGTGTGCTGAAGGGCTTTGTGAAGATTGGTAAAGCGTTGGTTATGAGGTTCACCATAAACGTTTGAAGAGTGCAAGACATTCTTATCAATATCAAGGGTCCCCATTGGTGCACGGTGTTCTTCGACTACACGTTCTCGGGCTAGCTCAATGATATGGGGGAGTTCATGTCGAGGTTTACACCAGGATTTACAAGCGCCACAGAGATTGCATTGATATAGCCTTTCAACTGCTGCCTCAGTGAGTGCACTTTTTTTTCCGCGGTATAATTCGATAATGAGCGCCCGACCTATGGGACTACAGGCATCAGAGCGGGTAATAAGATGGGTAGGGCAGGAGTGGCGACACATGCGACTGCAGAGGCTGCACAATCGACTAACGTTGGCATAGTCATCAAGCGTTGATGGAGCACTCGGAGATTTTGGCGTTGTCAAGTTAACGTCCCCCCTTTTGTTGTTTCACTGGTGCAGTTCCCAAACCGAGTTTTCCGGGATTTAGAATATTATTGGGATCCAAGTAACTTTTGATGGCTTGGAGTAGTGCAAACCCAGATGCCCCATGTTCAATGGGCATCCAATCGGCTTTCAGAAGCCCTACACCATGTTGATGGCTTAGAGTACCTCCGGCTTGATTAGCCGCTTCGAGACCAACTTGCCACACTTCATTGTATTTAGTTTCAACAGCCTCCGGTTCTCCTGCGTGTCCAATGAAGATGACATAGATGTTTCCACCATCAGGGTAGAAGTGTGAGAAATGGCTCATGGTGCTCACACCAGTTGCTTCAATTGCTTCACGCATTGCCCAGTACATTTTTTCAAGATTGGCAAAACTGGCTGCAACGTCTAATACATCGTAGAGCATACCCGGACCCATATTCAAGCTGGAGGGGTAGTAAAGGTCGAACCGATTTTCCCACCAGTGCTTGGATGGTCCGGGTCCAAGATCTTCGCTTCCTGTATTCTTACAAATTTTAGTAATCATTCGATTTTCTAGTTGCACGAGGGGCTTCGTAGCACTGTACATGAGATTGAGAACACAGGCACCTTCTGGTGGAGATTTGAATCGTCCTAATACAAACCGGGTTTCATTTTCATCATAGAGTCGAATGAGGGCTGGTTTCAAATCATGGCGAAAAATTTGTTTCACTGCACTTATCCCAGATGTGAGGTCAGGAAAGAGGAAGGAGGCAAATTTGGTCGCTTGAGGGAGAGGCATCACCCGTAGTGTCAGTTCTGTGATGATTCCATATGTGCCCTCAGATCCGATGAATAATTGTTTGAGATCAGGACCCATTGAGGAACGTGGAACAGCTTTGGTTCGAAGTAAATCTCCTGTGGGCAGAACGACTTCAAGACCTGTAATCATGTCTTCGATTTTTCCATACTTGGATGAAAGCACTCCGGCGGATCGTGTGGCAGCGAAACCACCTAGTGCTGAACTGAAAATGGAAGAGGGGAAGTGCCCGGAGGTATATCCTCGAATTTCGAGATACTCTTCGAGTTCTTGACCTAAGATTCCGGGTTCAACCGTTACGGTTAATGAGTGTTCATCGAATTCGAGAACCCGATTCATCTTTTTGAGATCAACGGCAATGCCTCCAGTAACGGCGAGGGTTCCACCAGCTACTCCTCCAGCACCTGAGACCGGGATTAGGGGAATACGTTCTTGGTTTGCCAATCGGACAATTTTCTGTACCTGTTCAACGGTTTGTGGCCACACGATTAGGTCAGGTTGATACTCAAGTACCAATCGTCCTAAGCGGATTAACCGAAGTGGCCAAGCGTCCCGAGAATAGCAGATCTTGTCGACTTCGGCTGCAGACACATTGTCTTTTCCCAGCCAGACTTCGAGTTGCCGTTTTACCCGGTTCACATTGAATGCCGTTGAAGCCTTAGACATAACAACCACCTACATATCCAGAGTTTCCATTGGTAGTAATGAATGAGATAGTCTTCTATCAGCTAATACGGGGTTCTCAATCATAAAAAGGAACTTAACAGCCCTACTATCTACTGTAGCTGCAATCTTTATCATTATTGGAAGCCTGCTAAATGGGCTCAGCAACGAATATGGCACGATCTGACTTAGGTTTCCAGGGCTTCCGAGAAAAGGTCGAGTAAAGGGTTTCAACTTGAAAGTGTGCTTCAGCTAAGAGGAACTTTACATCCTCAACGGTCAGGGCTGCAAGCTTAGACCAATCATGGAACGTGTCGGTAATCCGACCATCATCATTTTGGATGTCAAATCGGAGTACAATGTCAATGGTTCCTTCTTCTTTTTGTAATTGTGTCGAAATGGAGCGTGTTACCGACCCACCTTCGGGTAAGGGAACAGTTTCTAATCGACGCCAAGTTCCACTCGTATCAGATTTTCCAACCCATACATCAAAGACAAATGAACCTTCCTCGTGGAGATGCGCTTTGACGCTTCGTAAACATCCTAGCTGTTGCTTACGTGTTGCGAGGTATTGAAAGCTGCCAGAGGGAATGTAAATGATTCGAAATTTCTGGTCGAGTTGAAAACTGCTCATGTCACCTGCAATGAACAGGAGACGGCGAGCAATTTCAGAGGGTGCTTGTTGGAGCTTTTTCCGAGCCTCCTGGAGCATTTCTCGAGACTGTTCGAGACCGACTACGGTAATTCCATCTTCTGCAAGGGCAAACGCAAAGTTCCCTGTTCCCACACCCAGTTCAAGGGCAGGAGAACCAGCCTCTTGAGCTAACAGCCGATAGAAAGATTGTTCTTGCTCCTTTCCTTGTGCGAACAAATCATAGAATTGTGCACTAGCTCGATAAGCCATTGGAATCAATCACTCTGTATGAGAGTAGGTTTGCGGGTTTTTGAGGGTTTTTGTCACTAGCTAATCAACTCATTTGTCTCAGAGTCGGTTTCCCGTTTCTTACTCATGGATGGTGAACAATTGTTCCAAACGGCATTCTCGATGGCACAACATCAGGGGGTGAAGTGCCCCACAGGAATTGCACTTCTTGATGAGCTATTAGAAGGTGGTTTCGAAGCGGGTCTGAGCTACCTCATTTTTGGTAGCCCACACTGCACCACATGGCTGCAACAATGCATAGCCACAGCCCTCCTTCACTATGGTCCTGACCGGGGAGTAGCTGTCATTGATGCCAATAACAGAATCCGCCCTGACACCATCCTCGAATATCTCCAAGCAGCATCGCTACCCGACACCCCTGCCACTCGTTTGCACCGCCTTCATGTCGCCCGTGCCTTCACCACCGACCAGCTACTCTCACTCCTCAACGAATCATCGGACACCATTCACGACCTCAATGCCCCCATTCTCTTTGTTAATGGTCTCACACATCTCGTACAAGAAGAGGAAGGTGACGACAGCCTCCTGTCAGGACCAGGTGTTCCAACTGATCCACGTGTGTTCCGCCGCGCTCAGCTTGCCTCCCACTTGAAGCAACTTGCCTTCACCCAGCAAGTGGCCGTCGTTGTTAGCGCTGATGCCCCAAAGAGACGGTCAAAACCCCCACTGCGAATCGGGCAAGCTGCGCGCCACCGATTCCACGTACTCATCTACCATACGCGACAAGACACCATTGACACGTTCACATTGGAGAAACATCCCAGTCGCCCTTGGATGCAGCGGAGCACTGTGACCCCACGACCTCGTCGCCGTCTCAGCTCGTATCAAACAACACTCTTTGGCGAGTAGGTTGTCTAACACATTCATTTTTAGCTCACTAAGTGAAGTGTGGCTTCCCAGGAGTTAACTCGAGTGAAGGTTTCGGTCGCCAAGTATTACATCTTATTGATTTTGGCGATGATCTTCTGGGGTGGAAGCTGGGTGTCAGCACAAATAGTCGTTTCAGTCGCACCGCCGATGACTGTGGGGTTTTTTCGTTTCTTCACTGCGAGCCTTATTTTTCTCCCTCTTTTTCTCGCTACCCAACGGAAATCACTAAGAACCTATACGGCTCGTGATTTCAAGCTCTTCTTTGTACTAGGGTTAATTGGTGTCTTTGGATACGGAATTCTATTTCTAATCGGAATGCAGTTCACTACGGCAGCCCAAGGATCCATCATTGCTGGTATCAACCCAGTAACGGTAAGCCTCCTTGCGTTCCTTATTCTTCAGGAACGACTCACACCTAAATGGCGGTATACTGGATTCCTTTTCAGTTTCCTTGGCATCGTGTTTGTCGTTGGAGTCCAAGCACTCCTCGATTTTCACCTTGAATACCTCATCGGCAACATAATTCTGATATGTGCCATGTTCACTTGGGGCTCTTATTCCATTCTTGGGAAATCCGTCATGAAGGAACGATCCTCCCTTGAAACCACTGCAATGGGCATTTTCTTCGGGACCCTCATCTTTTTCATAGGGGCACTCTTTGAGCAGTTTTGGACCCTCCCCATTATGTATGATCCCACCTTCTGGTTGAATATTCTATACATGGGACTTTTCGTAACGGTTCTAGGGTTTCTCTTCTATTTTCTTGGTATCAAGAATCTCGGTGCCAGTAAATCAGCAGTGTTTATCTCGATGGTTCCAGTTTTTGGCACTCTCTTCTCTTTTCTCCTACTTCACGAGCCAATTTACCCAACCTTTCTCATTGGTCTCATTTTTGTCATCGTGGGAATCTTATTCATCAACTACCCACGAAAAGCCCAAACAACCGATGTTCAGCCCAGTCCAACACCGCTGAACGAATCATAGAGCAGCGAGTTGTGATTGCCCAAAGGGACAAAGCCTATACAGCCCACAAAGTCCACAGGAGGGATTTCGTGCCTTACAGTGGAGTGCTCCAAAATCAAGGAGGGCCTGATTGAAAACATATCCTTTACCAGAAGGGATTACGCGTTCTGCGAGATACCAGAGTTGTTTCTTTGCTGGGACTCGAAAGGGATCACCGGTAACGTCGAAGTACCGTTGGAGAATTCGTTGAGCATTAGTATCAAGGATTGGGGCATCTTGTTGAAACGCAAAACTAAGAATGGCTCCTGCTGTATACCGACCAATCCCAGGTAACGCCATAAGCCCCTCAATATTATTTGGCAGCTTGCCATTACACTGGGTGACAACGTATTGGGCAATTTGGTGAAGCCGTCCTGGTCGGAAATTATACCCAAGGGGTCGCCAGAGGTCTTGCACATCTTCCACCTTAGCTGCGGCAAGGGTTTCAAAAGTAGGATAAACGGCTAAGAATTCCTGGTATTTTGGAACTACTCGATCTACTTGGGTCTGATGAAGCATCATTTCGGAAACGAGAATTTTGTAGGGATCTTGTGTATGACGCCAAGGAAGATCACGGCCATTTTCTTGATACCACTGAAGAAGATACTGTTGTAACTTCTGAATACGTTGTGCTGTCACTAGGGGAGGCAATTCTATTTGGTGGAGATTTTGATCTGGTTGTTTTCTAGTCACAAGCTGTTGGCAGGTGGCGGGTGATAAAAAATCATTGGAAATCGGAGAATCAGTCCTTTTTGCGTCAGTACACATAGCTTTTTCAACCGGAGCTCTACAAGGCTGTTTATGAATGCACCAGAGACAGGCGAGGAAGTTACACCTGAGCCTATCGTGCCACGCCGATACATTTGGGGCATTCTCTTGGGCTTTTCCTTGTACCATTTTGCCGCATCGATTTTCTGGCAATTTGGAAGCTTCTATCTATTTGCTGGGATCGGTGAGACCGCTTTTTTTCTGATAGGGCTGATTGGTGGATTACCGGTTCTAATCGGATTAGCTGGCGTATACCTATGGGGGGCACTTTCTGACCGGTGGCACCGTCGACTCCCCTTCATCATTATAGGATTCCTGGCACAGGCAGTTAGTTTCTTCTTGTATATCTTCATTCAAGATAGCATTTCCTTCCTGATTGTGACTTGTGCTACCTATCTCTTCTCTTTGGGTGCAGTTCCGTTGGCGAATGCTTATTTGACAGAGGCCCGGACATTCAAAGGGGAAGCTGTAGGGCTCCTGTTATCAACCAGTAGTTTGGGCTGGGCGGTGGGAGCATTCACAGGAGGCTTACTGTTTGGACTAATCGGCATGATGGGATTGTTCTTCTTTGGAGGTATTGCGTTCCTCTTGGGGGCTGGTGTAATCTTTGTCATTACAAGAGAGATTCCACACTCGGTCACACCTCCAAAATCCCCGGAGAGTCAATCTGGTTCATATTCGTCACCGGAATCTAGGTGGAGACCTCAAATCCGGATTCTGTTGATTCTGGCAGCAGCGGTTGCCGTTGGCAGCCTGGGAGTCAATGGTTTTGCGTATTTCTTTGGAGTCTATTTAGTTTCTGAGATTGGTGGAACGCCCTTGATGGTAGGAATAGGCAATGGTGTTGCGTCACTATTGGGGTTGGGAGTCACTCTTGCTGCAGGGCATGGAAGTGATCGGATTGGACGAAAACCGGTCATCTTGCTTGGGTTCATTGGATATGCGATTTTTATGCTCGTGTACCTGTTCGTTGTGGACCCATGGATTGCCATGTATTTATGGTTCATTCCTCTATATCCGTTAATTTCCACTGCGAGTTATGCATCAGCAGCAGATATTAGTAAAGTCAAAGAGCGGGGTCGAGCAATGTCAACAATTGCCACAGCAAATTCAGTAGGAGCAGCATTTGGTCCCATTATTGGTGGCGCATTAGTTCAATTCATTTTCCTAACGCTTAGAGGGAACCTGATATTCGCAATGGTGATGAGCATAATTGCCTTCTGTGTTGTGTTGTTCTTAGTTCCGGAAACCTTGGGCAGAAAGGATTGAGTTCTGTTGAGTCGCGCTTTATGCGCCCTGAGGTTCTTCTCTGTATTCTTTAATTTTCTTCTTGCGCCCTGCGCCTATGAAGTTCCCGATTAACACTAATATAACGCTGGCAAATCCGATTCCTAATCCTAGGAAGTATGCTAGTATGACATCAATTGGTTGGCTGAAGATACCTAATCCAAATGCAATTAGGATCTGATTTACTACGTAATAGAACGCCGTGAAAGTCGCAATTGATACGATAATCCGACCAATCGTAGCAAATACACCTGACCCCGCTATGAACCAGATAACAGCCCCAACAATAACAAAAATACCACCTAGACTAGTTATGAGGACTAGTGCACCCGCGATCTGATCACCCAGGGGCGGACCTACAATCGAGTTGATGAACCCAGCAAGCATAGTGGCTAAAGCTGGATCAAGAGCAAGATCTACTGCTGAATACAATAAGAGACCGCCACCAATGATGAGCATAATAAAGCCAATTAAAGCCATTTTATTTACCATCCAAGAATTGTATAAGTATTCTCGCAAAGACTGCACCCTTATAGTTTACGCCTTAACCCTCCTGAGATAGTGAACCCTTCTTGTTCCTCAATCTATGTATTTCGGCGAATTATTTATCATTACATTCCGTAGTAGGAGGCAGTGACAAACCACCCATGAATCTGGTGAATGTAGATGGACAGCAAGTTAGTCGGAGTGATTGAAGAGTTTGCTCACAATGCCATCCGTGTAGGGAAACGTGGTGCCCACTCTTATGAGCATACTTTGCGGGTCCGCCAATTGTGTCTACTGCTGGGAGCAAAAGAGGGGGCAGATTTAGAAGTTCTTGAGGCAGCTGCCTTATTGCATGATATCGGGCGTCCTGAGGAGGAGGTAACAGGTGAATCACATGCGAAAGTTGGTGCCAACATGGCAGTTGCTTTCTTAGCGACAACCTCATTCCCAAAAGAGAAATTACCGCAAGTTGCTAGCGCTATTCAGACCCATCGATTCAGTGAGAATGCAACTCCTGAATCCCTTGAGGGGGAGATTCTTAGTGATGCCGATAAACTCGATGCTATGGGAGCACTTGGACTAGCTCGTACCATTGCCGAAAGCCTTGTCCAGAAACGTGGTCTCCATGGAATGATTGAGCATATGGATCGAAAAATACTGAAACTTCACAACCGAATGTTCACACCAACAGGAAAAGAACTGGCTGAACCAAGACATCAGCTTCTAACGACTTTCATGCACGCCCTAGCATCGGAGTTTCAAGCCATTGGAGAGCCCCTACCTAATGAGCTGCGTCCCTTTTTGTCGAAATAGAATACATGCTTTTAGCGAGAACAAGACAATAGTCTAAGGTTGAGTTGTTTAACCATGGCTTCGAAAGCTACTACAAGTCAAGCAAATAGGATACAAGACTTTTTTACGTCTCCACAGTTTGGAGCAATTTGTGGTGTCCTTGGACCGTCCATAGGATTCCTCAGTATTGGTCTTGCAATCTTCTTGTCTCCGTGGTTTATTTGGGCTACAAATGCCCTCAGTGACTTAGGACACCCCACAATGCTTGGAGGCATTAATGGTGTTCCAGGATTGAATCCAGCCGCACCCGTATTTAATATTGGATTAATTGTCACAGGGTTAGTAACGATAGTGTTCGGAATCCATTTACTGCTTTTCTTCTGGATACAAAAATCACCCATTGGTCTGATTGGTGCAATAATTACCATTCTCTCAATGGCCTTTCTGTCTGCCGTGGGAGTGTTCCATGAGGGAATCTTGTGGCCTCATGCAATTGCGGCAATGGGATTCTTCTTCAGCCTCTTCGCTGCCACGTTAATAATTGGAATCGCAATAGCCCTTCAACGTTCAACCCGTTATGAAGGTATAATCACACTAGCGATGGGGATTGGAATAGCAGTTACTCTAACAATTTGGTTCATGGGTTTAATGCCTTGGTCTGGTGCTGCTATACCAGAAATTATCTTAGCAATCGCGGGTATCATTTGGATTATTCCAGTTAGTATCCGGATGTATCGATTCGGGTATGCTAGTTAGTTCTATTCGAAACGCAGTTGAGGCACAAGTCTTATCTCTATCCTCAAAGCTAATCCAGGATAATTCGTATTTAGAGGGTACATTTCTTTGACAGAAAACGAGGAACAAAAAAATTTACATCCAATATTGGAATTCATCATTTCAACTCGATTTGCTGGACTGTGTGGAATAATTGGTCCACTCATTGCATTAATTGGCATCGTGGCAGCCATTCTTGTTTCACCTTGGTTTAATTGGCTAACGAACGCTCTTAGTGACCTGGGTCACCCTTGGATGCTTGGTGGATCGAATGGTACTCCAGGACTGAATCCAGCCGCCCCCATCTTCAACACCAGCCTTAGTCTCGCAGGCCTCATCACGCTCATGATGACCATTTGGTTGATTCGACACCAAGTCTTCGAAAGATCTGTAATTGGCATCATTGCCGCGATACTATTAACGATTGCTCAGTTCTTCCTTATCGGTATTGGCGTTTTTCACGAAGGTTTTGGATACACCCACTTTGTAGTTTCAGTAGGCTTCTTTGTCACACTCTTAATCGCAGGAATGATCTACGGTGTACGTTTGATGCAGGAAAAGCATCTTCGATTAATTGGTATCATGGCCTTCATCCTTGCATTGGTCAGTGCCCTTATCTGGGTCGCTTACTATCTGAACGTACTACCTTTCACGGGAGTTGCTATTCCAGAAATCATCTCGGCAATTACGGCAATTATTTGGGTATACCCACTCTGCATCATGCTACTCTTACAAAAACAAATGTAAGCTTAATCAGATGACGGAGGAATGAAGTGAACAACGGAATCCAGAGACCGTCTCTGACGTCGTTGAGGAGATTCATCTGAATATCCTACTGGCACAATCGCTACAGGTAATTCACCTTGACCACAATTAATGGCAGTTACAATTGCACTATCAATGAAAGCCCCAACCCAACAACTCCCAAGCCCTAAT
>JAEOTD010000107.1 GCA_016839995.1 Candidatus Hermodarchaeota archaeon | reverse complement strand
CCATGCATTGGATTCATACCTTTCAAACTCAGTATCTGAGCCATTTCAGGAGGAACCCCCTGAACCCGGAAAACGTGAGCCTGTTGAAAAGCAGAAACGGTTGATTGATTATGCTGGCAATGAAGATAAGGGCTCATGATAGCTAAAACAGTTGGCTAGTTTTTACGTTTTAACTGGTTTATACGGAAATAAAGTAAACTTTTTTATTGTGCCGATACACTCTGAATGCTATGAGCAACATCCGGTTTTTAGGTACTGTTGAATCGGTTTTAAAGAATCGGAGTCAACTCTTTGCCAACATTCATGACAACCGGAATACGAAAAACTATATCATCGATTTTCAAGTAGCAATTTTTCTCTTTGCGCTCATTTACGGAGCATCAATGGGTCTCTACTCCGGTGGAATGCAGATCGTCTTTTCTGCTCTAAAAATTCCCCTTCTTCTGTTTCTCACCTTATACATTTGCCTTCCTACGTTCTATGTATTGGATAGTCTAGTCGGTGGTGCTCTGTCCTTCCGACAAATGTTACTGATTTTACTCGCTGGCTTTACAATCATGGCAACGATACTACTCGCATTTTTACCCGTTTCACTCTTTTTTCTACTGACCACTGCAGATTATGCATTTGTAGTAATTCTGAACGTAGCGGTCTTTGGATTAGGTGGTCTTGGTGCCATTATTTACTTCCTTCAAGCATATTTTACCATGTATCGGCTCGAAGAGGAACCAGGACCCACAATCACCGAGTCAGGAAAATGCCCACAATGTAAAAAAGATGTCAAGGAGGGAGCCGCATTCTGCCCATCCTGTGGCATACGAGTTATGCAGGCTCCGGACAAAGGATTTCAGGCGTCTGCGCTTCCAATTCTCATCGGCGTTGCAGTCCTCATCTTTGTTGGCACTCAGCTAGCATGGATACTCCGACCCTATTTCCACTTCTATCCCCTCTTCATTCGTCCACTAGGAGGTAACTTCTACATCGCGATGCTCGAACTCATATTCCCCTGGATATGACGGAAGAAGGTTCAATGGAGTTATCCATGCAGCGCTCTTTTTTTTCGCTTTATGGTTCACTGTTTTTAGCAACCGGATTTCGA
Source organism: Candidatus Hermodarchaeota archaeon (assembly GCA_016839995.1). GTDB lineage: Archaea > Asgardarchaeota > Hermodarchaeia > Hermodarchaeales > Hermodarchaeaceae > Hermodarchaeum. The sequence goes on along the minus strand of JAEOTD010000107.1, from coordinate 9,169 downwards.
AGGATTCCAATGCCTTCAATTTCGGCTTCAACCACATCGCCATCCTGTAAGAACACGGGTTTGGGTTTCGCAACTGCTCCCACACCTGATGGAGTGCCTGTGGCAATCACATCTCCTGGTTCCAAGGTTAACACCTTTGAAATGTCGGCGATTAATTCCGCGACTGAAAAAATCATTTCAGAAGTTGAACTATTTTGACGAATTTTCCCGTTAAGACGAAGTTGCAGTTTGAGGCTTTGTGGGTCATGAAGTTGGTCTGGGAGCGTTAAGACAGGTCCCATGGGTGCAAAGGTATCAAAGCTCTTCCCTCGGAACCACTGGCCATCACGATACTGGAAATCACGAGCTGAGATATCATTGAACACAGTATACCCGCCAACATGGTCTAATGCGGTTTCCAACTGAATCTCTCGTCCACCCTTACCAATGACTACGCCTAATTCAACCTCATAGTCAACCTGTTTGGATTCATTTGGAAGAAGAATCGTCGCTTCAGGACCAATAGTCGCTGTGGGGGGTTTCGAGAAAAGGACGGGTGCCTCCGGCATTGTCCGCCCAGTTTCTTTCACATGATCTTTGTAGTTCAACCCAATCGCAATGATTTTGGTTGGTCGGGGAATCGGTGCAAGCAAATTGACCTTTTCTACGGGCTGGGCATCGATGCGGCCTTTCAATGCTGCTTCGATTGTCGATTCAAGGCTCGGGTCCTTCAGGTAATCTAGCATTTGTGGAATTCCTGGAGTTGGTACTACCTCTCCGTTGTCTAAACATCCAACTCGAGGTCCGGCATCCGTTGCGTAGCTGACCAGCTTCACCTGATGGCTTCTCTCCAAATTCAAACTCACTACAAAACTAACATTACTTGCGAAGTCCAACCCTAAAAAATTGACTCAATCACGACTAACGTCCGACAAAAATCACTCCCCACACCGGAAGAACAACCACCCATCCTTGACTTTTTTGAACCGAATCAAACAATACCGCCCCTCCAAACGGTTCCCATGTATTATCACAATGATCTCATTCTCTTCCCATTTTTCCATCTCATATTTTCCAGTATCCCAAAGCTCAACGGTTCCCGCTCCATATTCGCCTTCGGGAATGACTCCCTCATAAGAGCCATACTCTATTGGATGATCTTCAGTTTGAATCGCCAATCGACGCACTCCCTTTTCAACAGGTGGTTCTTTTGGGACTGCCCAGCTTACCAGAACACCATTGCGCTCCAATCGTAAGTCCCAATGCAGATTTCGAGCCTGATGACGTTGGACAACATACATTCGGTTTGTACCGGTTTTTACTTCAGGTTCTGGCTCCGACGTCTTGGAAAAGTCTCGTTTTTTCTTATATTCCTCCAAACTCAATTCAATTCCATCCACGGTGTATAATTTCTGAAGATTAGTAATGATAGTTATTTTTGGTGAGTAAATAACCATTCGGCGAGTCGGACTATCACTTTTTCTTTTGTCTTTCTCTAATGTCTTTTTCGCGTCGAGTTTTCGGTTTTGGAGGGCCTCGTACTCCTGGCACAATGCATAATATTCCACCAACTATGGTTAAAATTCCTCCAGCAAAGTGGGCGATTCCTGGATAGAAGTGTACTACTAACATCATCCAAGCACCCGTGGCTAAGGTTGCGATTCCAAAGAACAGTGACAGAAATCCACCTATCACGCCACTTCGAAAATAGCATACTACTCCGGCAACGATAATGGCAGAACCACAGATTACATTGACAACTATGATGATGAGCATCATTTGAGCAATCAATTCGTACAATGGCCGAATGTCGATAGGAATTGAGGGAATAAAGGGTATGAGAGTGGAGTTGATTATGAAGTAGATTGAGATTTGAGCTCCTAAGACGAAGACGCCTGCTAATAGTTGTATTAACCCTCCCAAGTCAGAAAGGCAGGGGTTCTCTGGTTCATCTGGCATAACAATTTCCATCCGTAACTGGTTCAAAAACCTATCAGGGTACTTGACCTTAAAAATTCGGATAGTAGATGAAAGGTTAACAGACTATGAACCGATTTAATGAAATCTGAACCTGTTGTATAACTATTTTTCATCCCCGATTCACTCATTGGGGTTTTTCCGAACCCTACGGTTGCCATGAATAAATAACACACGATGAGGGGGTAGTTTTAGGAATTAAAATGAACGCTCAAGAATTAATGAAGAAATACAAAGAAATGACTGCCAAGCCCGTGAATTCTCCCTCGCAAGATAACGAATCAGGAGAATCCGTTTCGACCCTCTACCAGAGTTCTTCACTACGAATATTGTTGGTTCGGACTTCAGAAGAACCCGAATCTGTTTCGGTCGAAGTTGAGGTTTGGCTCCCGAGTTTTAATTCAGAGAATGGATCAAACGAAACCCCTAACTCAAACGGTGATTTCGAAAATGAAAGACTTGGCGTCATTTTAGGACAGATGATTAGTCATCTCTCTTATCTACTCAAATTACATAAATCTGGTTTTTTATTAGATGTTATCAAGCACGATTGCCTTTGGACCGCCTCTAAATCCTTTTCAAAACCTCCTACTCGTATGATGTTTGAACATCTTCTGCCTCCTTAACTTCAAACAGAATTTTGAGTGCAGATACGATTTACTTTAAAAGAGGGAAGCTTCGAACAATGGTTGCTTTCGAGTAGAGCTTGCTCCAGAATAGCATGTAGCTAGTTGTTAAGCTGCTTCCCCTACTCGTGTGGAGGTTCTCCCCTTCTGCGTGGTGTCTGCCATGGACCTAATTGACAAAGGCATTTTCTATGCCTTGGACGCCAATTGCCGGGTATCCTATGAAGCATTGGCCCGGCGATTCGAAATCAGTGCTAACGCAATAAAAAAGCGGGTCACCAAACTCCAAACGAGTGGTATCCTCAAACGGTTCTCTGTTTGGCTAAGTTTGAGCATGATTGATGCCGAGATGATCGTCGCATTTCTTCGTACCGATGGTAGCCAAGATGATGAACTCCTCATTAACAAAATCGGTAATAATCCTATGATTCATCGTGCTGCCTACCTCTCCAATGGTGATATAGTCACCTTTGGAGAGTACAATGGTGCAAACGGGTTGAATGAACTAAGCCGATTCCTTCGTAGCCAAGAAGGAGTCGGTGAGGTGGAAATTCACACTCTGTTGACAGAAAAAGGGGGTAAAGTCACCTTCACTCCCCTACAATTGAAAGTGCTGAACCAGCTCCGGAAAAATGCACGCATGTCAATTGTGGACCTTGCTAAATATACTGGATTGACTGCACGGACAATCCGCCGGGTATTAGAACAACTTGGTGGAAATCGAGCAACAGCTCGTGCTTTTGCCATTACTAGTGAACTGCACCCTGAAGAGCGAGCCTCAAAAGAACCAGTACATTTCCGGAGTTTCTGGAATCTCAATGCCGGAGGCAATATCTCGTATGCGGCTCGAATCACTTACGCCGAAGACAAAGGAAATCCCTCAGACCTCGCTGGCTGGCTTCAAGAAAAATACCCGGTTGAGCACTGGTATTCTTACGCCTCAGCCTCTGATCCACTCCTCTTCAGCACCTTCGTAGTTGAAAACGTGGGTATCTTTGAAAAGATTCATCAATCACTGAAACGGGGACCGATGGTTGATTCAATAGAGATGCTCGTATTCTATCCTCAACGCCACTTCAAGGGACTACGAGAAATTCGTCTTGAGGAAATGCTTAACCAAGCCGGATTCTAGCCTCCTCTCTCCTCATAGCTAGACTGGTCTTTTGTACTGTTCGAAATTATATGAACCACGAAGTTCGGTTTCTTGTTCGATGCCCTCGCTTGAGGTCCGATTTTCGAACTTGCCGGTTTCCACGACTATATACCTTTGAATTTAGAAGTTGGCTCCAGCTGGTCCCTTTCAGGAAGGACACGGATGACACACAAACGCTTTGCTCTAATAGTATGCTTACCCTTGTTGATTCTCTTCTTTACTTTCGTACCTGCTAGTGGAACTCAAGAGCATTCTACATGGGTGCCTGATTACTGGCCCACGACCGCTTGGCAAACCTCGACTCCTGAAGATCAGGGCATGGATGGATCATATCTCACTGCCATGGATGATTTCATTGACGAAGTTGATTGGGGCTTTGCTGTGGTGTCTTCCACTGTCATCAAGAATGGTTACATTGTCCATGAAAGCTACTATGGAACATATGATGAAACCCATCGACGGAACATCTTCTCCTGTACGAAAAGCTTCACCTCCACGCTCGTGGGTATTGCCTTATCAGAAGGTCACATCAGTAGTGTCGATGACCCTGTTGTTGATTTCTTCAGTGATCGTACAATTGCGAATATGGACTCACGAAAAGAAGCAATGACAGTTAAACACCTTTTGACAATGACTGATGGATTTGATTGGCCTGAACACCCCTATGGTTCAGGTAGCCCGTACAATCAAATGACCAGTAGCTCAGACTGGGTACAATTTGTCCTTGATCGACCCATGGCACACGAACCTGGTGAAGTATGGAACTATAACTCAGGGGCTTCCCATCTGCTTTCAACCATTGTCAACGTCACAACAGGCCAATATGCCCACAGATATGCTGAAGAGAAACTCTTTGGACCCATTGGAATCACCCATTACGATTGGGGCAAAGACTCTGAAGATAATGCATTTGGCGGAGCGAATCTTCGTCTAACACCCCGAGACATGGCGAAACTCGGATTCCTCTTCCTAAACAATGGCACTTGGGATGGCGTACAAGTTGTACCAGCAGAGTGGGTTACAACCGCTACAGCAAGCCATTCAACACTAAATGATCGTACGGGCTACGGATACCAATGGTGGACTTCCCCAATTATTGAGGCGTTTTCTGCCCGTGGATACCTTAGCCAATACATCTATGTCTTTCCTTCCTTGGATATGGTCGTAGTCTTTACGGCTTCTACCAATTATGTGGAACAGGACATTCTCCTCGAGGACTATGTCCTTCCCGCCACTGGCGTAATTGTGGGTGGCGGACTCCCTCTAAATGGTGATTTGCTTGCCACCATCATCATTGGGGCAATCGTTATCATCGTTCCCATCGTCTCGGTCAGCGTCTATCTCCTCTATCGGCGTCGACCAAGCCTCTCATCAAGCTGACTCCTCCAACGGCTCCCCATGGACATCCGAATTCCGGCTTTCCGAAATCCGTTGTCCACCAGCAGTAGGTCCCCAAGCATTGGAAAACATTGGAAAATTTGGACTAAATAGTTCCAATCCCCTCCAACCTCTTGGTCCAAATCGGGTGTCCCGGGAGCCGTACTACTTCCTTTAATATTCCAAGGTCTGAAATGATCTTCTTATTAACCCTCATCAAGGAAAGAACGGTCTAAACCAGGGTGAGTAACCCACAATGAGGGCGATAAAAAAGACTACAATGATTAGGATGGCACAGCAGCCAATCACTTTGCGACGAATCGATGAATCGTCAATTCCCTCATAATCCGGTGTTTCATTGTCTGGTGTCTCTGATAACATACTCGGTTCAGCCACAGGATTTCAAGTATTCAAAACGGATTAAATCTTTTCAATTGAGCGAATTCAACCCTCCGCCGGTATCTTTACCAAAACCCCCAAAAATGATTGAGTGGCTTTAGGGAGTGATACTGCATGATTGACTATGACGAACTCGCCCAGGAATATGGGCTTCATCGTCGTGTTCACTCTGAAGTCCTAAAATCACTAATTCAGACAAGTCAAGTTACTCAAAACTCCAAGGTCTTGGAAGTTGGATGTGGAACGGGAAACTACATTGGAGCGTTACATAAGGTTACCAATGCTGCTTCCTGGGGAATCGATTCATCACAGCAAATGATCACACAGGCTATACAGCACTCTCCACAAGTAACATTCAAAGAAGGGATAGCTGAAAACCTCGAATTTGATGAGAATACATTCGACTGCGTCTTTTCAGTAGATGTAATTCATCACCTTGAAAATGTCGTTCCTTACTTCACTGAAATCTTTCGGGTTCTCAAACCAGGTGGTCACATAAGCACGGTCACCGATTCAGAGGAGATAATTCGAAATCGACGTCCTCTTGCGTTTTACTTTCCTGAAACAATATCCGTTGATCTTAATCGCTATCCCTCAACCCTTGCGTTACGCAAACGAATGGGGGATGCAGGATTTCAGAAAATCCAACAGGTTCAAGTCGAACTCTCCTTTGAACTCACCGATATCCAAGCTTACCGGGACAAAGTCTTCTCTTGCTTACACCTAATCTCTTCCGAAGCTTTCAGGAATGGCTTAGCACGAATGGAAGAGGATCTCACCCGCGGTCCAATCCAAGCCAATAGTCGGTATTTACTGATTTTTGGTCAAAAACCTGATAGAATCGTTTTCATGTGAATTATTAACTCAGTCCTCGTTTCTGAACTGGTTATTTCAGAAAACTGCGTCAATGGGTGTCTTTCTGAATCTTTTCATAACCGGACAGTAACTCTAACTTTATACCTTTCAACTCAGTGAAAAAACATGGATGATTAGCCATGAAACGAAATCAACTTCTTGTTGCCACACTCCTTCCTTTACTCCTTGCATCTTTATTTTTCATTTCAGGTCACATGGAAGTTGTAACCAAAGCGAATGAACCTGATTATTGGCCAACAGATGATTGGCAAACTGCAACTCCCACATCACAAGGCATGAATCCAACCTTGCTGACTCAGATGGAACAGAATATTGCCGCTCAACCCTGGGGATTTGCCTTACGCTCCATTCTCATCATTCGTCATGGCTATCTTGTCTATGAGAATTACTTGGGCATTCCTGACCGTGTGAATCTATCCAGCAACATCTATTCCTGCACAAAGAGTGTTTCCTCAGCTCTCATTGGGATTGCAATCAACCAAGGTTTTCTAAACTTAGACGATCGGCTGGTTGACATTTTCTCCCATCTCACCATTGATAACCTCGATAGCCGAAAAGAGGCAATCACGGTTGAACACCTTCTGACAATGACTTCAGGGCTACCCTGGGATGAATGGACGTATCCGTATTCAAATCCCAATAATGACTGGCAACGCATGACCACCAGCTCAAACTGGGTAGAATTTGTGATCAATCGACCCATGGACTTCACACCGGGAGCAAATTGGGTATACAACACCGGTGGCTCCCATCTCCTCTCAGCAATCGTTCACCAGACAACTGGAACTTCCACTCTCTCCTTTGCTGAATCCAATCTCTTCTCTCCCCTGGGAATCACAGACTATTACTGGTCCCATGATCCCCAAGGAAATGTTAACGGTGGTTCCGCACTCCAACTCCGTGCACGAGATATGGCAAAATTCGGGTTTCTCTATCTCCATAATGGCACTTGGGACGGACAACAAATCGTCCCCGCTTCTTGGGTTGCAGCCTCCACAGCTAGTCATGCAACCGTTGATAGTGTCACCGAGTACGGGTACCAATGGTGGATTCACCCAGATCTCGGAGCCTACGCGGCTCATGGTTATCTCAACCAACATATCTACGTGATACCAAACCTAGACATGGTAGTTGTCTTCACAGCCCGTAGTACTGCCTTTAATCCCTCGTATCTGCTTTCAGAGTATATCTTGCCTTCAGCAAGTGCTCTAGATAACCTACTTCCCTTAGCCATCGGAGTAGGTGCCCTCATCACTACAGCCATCGTTGCAGGTATTTCCGTGGTTCTGATTCGACGTAAATACCCAAAAACCAGCTAGTTGGTTTGATAATCCATCTGATTTATTAGTCAACCACGAGGAACGTTCCAGAAGGTGAGACAATTATGACAGAATCAGTCAATTTTGAAACCGGAACCTTATCTCATGAGGTTCTTCAAGGCATATTCAATACTCTGCCTTTCGACATCACCTTCGTCGATAAAGACGATAAAGTCCAGTTTTACAGTGAATCTGGAGACCGCATCTTTGGTCGAACTCCCGCTGTCATTGGACGCACTGTCCAAGCCTGCCATCCCCAAAAGAGCCTGCACAAAGTCCAACAAATTCTTGACGATTTTCGAGCTGGCAAACGAAAAACAGCTGAATTCTGGATTAACCTCAAAGACCAGTTTATATACATCCGCTACTTCGCCGTTCATGATAATAAAGGTAAATATCTTGGTTGTCTTGAAGTGAGCCAAGATATCACTAACATTCGCGCGCTTAAAGGCGAGAAACGGCTCCTCGACTAGTTCTGAAACCCCTTCGGAATCACATTTCGTGGAGTATATCTAGCCCTCTGGGAATACTCCCCTACCAGAGAGGTGGAACCCTTGCTCCTCGAATTCACCATCGGCATACTCTTACTCATCATCCTCGGACTTATTCTCTACAACATCTACCAAAAACGCATGATCAATATCCGCGTCCAACAACAGGTCCAACACGAAAAAGACCGTATCCGCAAAGACGCCCTGACACGAAGCCGCGCCGTACTGAAGGGGAAAATCGGTGAACAAATGGCTCCACTCCTCGAAGCCTTTCCCTTTCAACCCGCTGACGCCCGATTCATCGGCTCCCCCATCGACTACATCGTCTTCGACGGGTACAGCCAGAATCATCCCACAGAAATCGTCCTAATCGACATTAAAACCGGCAATGCCCAACTTAGCCCTACTGAAAAACGAATCGCATCTCTTGTCAACGCAAAACGTGTCCGGTGGATGACAATAAGAATCTAATCAATAACTGGTCTTTGAAATTTCTTCTCGAAAATTAAATCACTTGAAGATAGTCTTCATTCTCTTTACCAATGAAGTAACAGTTATACAATTGCTTACTTTCATCAATAAAAGAGGGAAATCGATGAGTGGAAAAGATCGACGTAACTACATGATGATTCTTTGTTATACACTCCTTGTTATCCTTGGGTTAGTCCTAATAATTTGGGGTTACGAATCAGTCCGCTATGCATTATACCAGATGCAACAAATTTCTGGTCTCAGTATCAACTACAGTCCAGCTTTTGGCATTATGGGTATGGGTGTCGTTATCATATGCATAGGTCCAATCCACTATTTCTGTCAACAACGAACGAAATAATCAAAATCGAGTACTACCAAGCTGCTGATATACTACTCGCGAGTGCTGCTACGCATCTGAGATGCCTTGTGCTACAATCGTAAAGAGCGCTTCACCCTCTGGCAAGTAAGGCGAGTCAATCAGTGTTGCGATTCGCCGTT
>JAEOTD010000106.1 GCA_016839995.1 Candidatus Hermodarchaeota archaeon | reverse complement strand
TGCATCACCGACAACTATGACTTTGTAGACAACTTCGGCGAGTTCTTCCATTCAGTGTTCACCCTCTGGGTTCCTAATTTACCACTCACTGATTCGCCTTTAAGTGCTTCGTGTTGAAATCCAAGCAGGGGGTGAATTTTAGGGTATCTACAACGATTAAGGCAGAGCCGGGCAGGTAAGGCGCCTTTTTTAGGTGGAAGCGAAAGTCCTTTTGGGGGAAAGGATGCAGTATGAGGGTTACTATCTGACGTGTTTGCGAAGGCGTTGATTATGTCCGAAGTTAATAACCAGTTTAACCTACCGGTGAACCAATTACCAAAACGTTGGTACAATCTAGCCGCAGATTTACCAGAGCCATTACCTCCACCCACTGATCCGGAAGAAGGCCCTTCACGGTTAGAAATGCTTCCAAAATTCTTGTTAAAATCCGTCTTGAAACAGGAGTCATCCACAGATCGTTGGATCAATATTCCTGAAGGAATCCGAGAACTCTTCATTCAAGCTGGACGCCCTCGTCCATTAATGCGGGCCTTACGGTTAGAAAAAGCCTTGAAGTTGCCAGATAATATTCGCCTTTATTACAAGCGAGAGGATCTATCACCAACTGGCTCTCATAAAGTCAATACAGCATTAGCTCAAACCTATTATGCTGCTAAAGAAGGTTTTCCAGAGGTCACCACGGAAACTGGGGCGGGTCAATGGGGCTCGGCTTTAGCCTATGCGGCCTCTTTGAACGGGCTGAAATGTCGAGTCTTTTGGGTTCGTGCAGCTTATCGCTGGAAACCGGGTCGCCGAACTCTCATGAACCTATTTGGTGCCGATGTATTCGCTTCACCGAGTAAAGAAACCGAGTTTGGTCGCAAGCTGCTCAAAGAGAACCCGCAACATGTAGGAAGTTTGGGAATTGCTATTAGTGAGGGTATTGAGGATGCTTTGAATCGTGACGGAAGTATCTATTGTTTAGGCAGTGTTCTTAGTCACGTGTTACTTCATCAAACGGTAATCGGACTAGAAACTATTGAGCAATTCAAAATTGCAGAAGACAACCCGACACTTCTAATTGGGTGCTTTGGTGGTGGAAGTAATTTTGGCGGATTCAGCCTACCCTTCATTGGAGAAGTCCTTCAAGGCAAACGCGAATGCAACTTCCTTGCAGCTCAGAGTGAAGCCTCACCCAACCTTGTGAAAGGAAAATATATCTACGATCATGGAGACCATGCCGGACTCACCCCACTGTTGAAGATGTATTCATTAGGTCATGATGTTGAGATGCCAGAAATTTGGGCTGAAGGAATCCGTTACTCAGCAGCAGCACCCATCATGAGTGCGGTTCGAAAGATGGATATGCTTGATGCAGTTGCCTATCCAGTTGATGAAGTTCACGTATATTCTCAGGCTCGCCGGTTTATCCAAACAGAAGGCTTCCTTCCTGCACCGGAGTCGTCATATGGAGTATGTGCTGCAATCGATAAGGCTTTGGAGTTCAAAGAGAAAGGAGAAGACGCTGTTATTGCGTTCAACGTTTCAGGGCACGGATTCCTGGATATGCAAGCCTTTGCTAAACCCCTCAAATTAGAATAACAGTCTCTACGTTTGTAACCCCAACTAGAGGATCTTAATCAGAGCCCTTTGTTTCAAGCTCTTTAATCAAGTCCTTAATTCGAATTCCATAATCCTCAATTTGTCTGCCCAAATACTGAGCACGTTGAGGAAGATCTAATAACTGATCTCCCATTTCCTTCAAATCTAGATAATTGAGTTCCTTAATTCGTTCAAAGAGAGGATGACTTCGTTTTTGAAGCGTTTTTTCCATATCATTCATTCGTGTTTGTACATCAAGGAGTATTGCTGCGGCTTCCTTTGCTGTTGTTTTTTGTCCCGCATATTCACCATAAGGAAAGAACAACCGCCAAGCCACATTTCGACTCTTTGGACGGGTGATTTCATCTAATTTATCGAGCGTGTTGTTTAGTAAGTCAATGATGTGGCGTAGTTGTTTGAGGATAGGGTCATCTGCCAAAGTAGAATCACAACCAGCTATGGATGATGCCGGTTAGGTTTTAGCCTTTTCCTTCAGTTTCGCAGCTGGATCGAAGCCAAGACGGAGGGGTGGTCGTGGGAACCAGCAGGACACCCAATGTCCGGGTTCAAGTTCTTCCAGGGGAGGTTCTTCTACACTGCATTTGTCTTGGGCGAATTCACAGCGTGGAGCAAAGAGGCAACCAGGTGGACTGTTAATGGGGCTTCCAGGTTCCCCTGGGAGGACCTTACGTTTTCGGTCAACGGTTGGGTCCGGAGATGGAACGGCGGAAATCAAGGCTTGACTATAGGGATGAACGGAACCATGGATGACTTGTTCGATTGTCCCCTTTTCCATGATTTTACCCAGATACATGATGGCGATTTTATCACCAATATAACTGGCAACTGATAGGTCATGTGTTACATAGACGTAGGCAATGTGAAATTCACGACGAATCTTTTCAAGAAGGTTGAGAATTTCAGATCGAATGGAGACATCAAGCATGGACACTGGTTCATCGGCAACAATGAACGCGGGGTTGACGACGATGGCGCGGGCAATAGCTACACGCTGCCGTTGACCACCGCTAAGTTCGTGAGGATACCGGAAGGTGAACTCTTCTGGTGGAACCAACTGTACAGCTTCAAGAGCCCGAACAACTCGAGCTTCTTCGTCTGCGCCATCGGTGGCGATCTTGTTCAACCGAAGGGGTTCGGCGATGGTATCATAGAGGCTTAAACGTGGATTCAGTGAGGAGTAGGGATCTTGGAAGATTGTTTGCATTCGGGCTCGGAGCTTGCGGAGTTCTCGGCGGCTTATCTGGTTAAGATCATGTCCGTCGAATGTAACTTCGCCATCCGTGGGCTCAATCAATCCTACGAGGAGTTTGCCGGTGGTCGTTTTTCCACAACCAGATTCACCTGCTAGACAGTACAGTTCTTCTGGGTAAATGTCAAGATCGACTCCGTCAACAGCTTTGAGGTACACTTCTCCACCAACAAGTTGGGCGAAGAAGGATGCACTCATTTGGAACCATTTTCGTAGGCCACGACATGAAATCAACGGTTCTTGTTCTTTACTCATCGTTTACCCTCCTCTTTACCAGGCGCCCATTTGTCATCTTTGATTCGACCGCTAGCCAAATGACAGGCAGCTCTGTGTCCTGGACTCACATCAAGTAAGGGTGGATCTTCAGTCTTACAAAGGTCTTGGACGAATTTACACCGAGGATGGAATCTACACCCAGGTGGAGGATCCAAGAGATTGGGAGGAGATCCTGGGATAGATGCAAGTGTTTGGTCACTTGATTTTTCAATTGATGGAATGGACGAAATTAATCCCTGGGCATAGGGATGCCAAGGATGTTGGAAGATTTCTAGAACAGCGCCAGTTTCAACGATTTTCCCAGCATACATGATGAAGACATTATTGCAGGTTTCAGCAACTACTGAGAGGTCATGAGTAATCAGCATGAGAGTGATTCCCAGCTCAGCTACTAGTTTCTGTAACAGCGCCATAATCTGTGCTTGCACAGTGACATCAAGCGCCGTTGTTGGTTCATCTGCAATTAGGAACTTCGGATCACAGGCCAGAGCCATCACAATCATGGCTCGTTGTTTCATTCCTCCACTAAACTCGAACGGATAGTGGTCAATCCGGTCGGGATCCATTCCGACCAGTTTGAAAAGATCTTTGGTTTTCTCCTTAGCTTCGTCTTTGGTTAACTCGGAATCGTGTCTAAGCATTGCTTCAGTGATTTGATCACTGACGCGGAGAATTGGGTTGAGTGCGTTCATCGCACCTTGAAAGACCATGGCAATTTGAGTCCAGCGGAAATTGCGCATTTCTTCTGGATCGAGGGTGGCGATATCCACATCGTCTAGTAGGATGTGTCCTCCCATGATTTCTCCAGGTTCGGGAAGCATGCGGAGAATGGCAAAAGCAACGGTACTTTTGCCACATCCGGATTCCCCGACTAAACCAACGGAATCTCCAGCCTGAATTTCAAAGGTGACGTCTTCGACGGCTTTGCAATCTCCGCGGCGCATACAATAGTAAACTACGAGATTTTCAACTTTTAGTGACATAGTAACCTCACCTATAGTCTCCTGAGTCGTGGGTTGAGCGCTTTATCCACAGCATACCCTATGAAGATGAAGCCCATAGACAGTAGGGCGATACACAAGCCGGGTGGTATGAAGAACCACCACGCCGGAGGTATCTGTGTTAGAGCGGCTTGATTGTAAGCAGCCTGTAACATTCGACCCCACGAAACAAGGTTCTGTGGCGTCAGTCCAAGGAAACTCAATCCAGCTTCTGAAAGAATTGCACCCGAAACTCCTGTAGCCAGTTGAACGAAGACAATCGTCAATACGTTCGGAAAGACATGACGAAAGACCAAGTACACATCACCTGCACCCGCTGCCTTAGCAGCTTCCACATAGGCTTTTTCTTTCTCAACGAGAACTTGAGAGCGAATCACCCTTGCGGGACCTGGCCAGGCAAATAATGCTATCACGAAGACCGTAATTCCTAAGTTCGGATTCATTATCGCGGATAATATCATCATGACAGGAAGGGTTGGCATGATAATGAAGAAGTCAGTTACTCGCATTGCAGCTTCATCCACGGCACCACCGAAATAGCCAGCAGCCAGACCTAAGAGTAATCCCACGGCGACTCCGATGAAGGTGGCAACGATTCCAATGAACAAGGAGACTTGGGCACCCCAGAAGAGTTGAGCCATGACATCTTGCCCGACATCTGACGTTCCTAAAGAACCCCAGAAGTGGCTATAACCCCAAAGCTGAATGTCATCAGACCAAAGGGTCACTGTTCCCACCTGATCTGCATTTACGGCAACATGTTGAAATTCCATAGAGATACGAATAGTGACTTCCTCGCCCGGAAAGAAAGCCCGATTCATTACTTGGCTAGTGATGATGTTTCGAAAACTTGCCCAAGTCCGAGGATATGTGGGAAAGACTGTAAATGTATACTGATTAGAGGCAACAACTGAATCCCAAAGATTATCGTTGCGAATTTGATAGTAAATTTCCACAGCGTTATCCGTAATATTTCCTGTGGTTTCTACTTGTAGGGTATAGTAAATATAGGCAAGAGCAGAGGGGAGATGCTCCCATGTGAAAGTTGATTCAGCATAAACGATTTCTCCACGATATGTCTCGTTATTGGAATCATCTGTCAATCTTAAGACTAGTGACCGGTTTGCCCCGGTAGCACTATCAAAATAGTCCGAGTAGTCATAGAACCAAGATGCCTGTGGCGATGAATCGTTTACGACCCATGTATTATCATAATCGAAAAAAGGATCTGTGAGGAAGTTCTGAGCTGGAGTATTTATGATATGATTACCTAAGTCCTCTGGGGAGGTCCAAGACATCCATTGAGGGGCTGCGTAGTCTGGTCCCACCCGAACCAAGATTCCTGGATATAGAGGGAATATCACTGGAGCCATCAAGGCCATTACGAAGAACCAAATTACGAGAAGTAAGCCAAATAGCCCTTGCTTCACTTCACGATATCGATCCCAAACGCCTTTAGCACGTTCAAACATCGATAACCGGTGTTTCAATTCTTTCCGACGCATAGTAAATCCACCTAGTTAAACCCAAATTCATTGGTGCTAAAGTCTTATAGGGGATTAACAGTCCGAACCTGCTTAAAAGTTATATTAAGTTGACGGTAATGGCAGGAATTCAAAGAATGCCTAAAACAATGAATTAACAACAAAAAGCTACCATTTCAAAAAATCAAAACAAACGATGAATGAATATGATTCGGCGAACACGTATCATTGTCTTCTTGGCAATAATTCTAGGATTCAGTGTCATTTTAGGATTATCGGCTTACTACCAGGTAGATACTTATCGGGCTTTCAGCTTCAATATGGAAGTCACAGAAATTCAACTGTTCAAGAATGAAACAAGTGGAGCCTATCGCCGTATCATCGTTCATGTGCGAGTGAACAACCCTTCTTTAACAACACCCATCCAACTTCTCCACACGGAGACTCGCATCTTTTTGAATGGACAAACTCTTCGATATACCTGGGGACCAAAGGGTCCTCAAATCCTCCTACAGCCGGGTGAATCACATGACTTTGGTTGGTATTATCCGACTCCTGAAGACGATTGGGAGCAGCTCCAAGAAGCTGAATCCACAGGAACCTGGAATTGGTTCCTATTCCTAGAACCATATGTAAATGCAGGTTTCCTGGAAAGTACACAGGTTATCCGGTTGAATACCTTTGAAGGAGTCACCATTGTTCCTATTCAATAGTAACAGAACCTTGGTGAATTCTACCGTCATCTTCGACCCATACTAGGTTGGGGTAGATACCTTTCGGTGGCCCAGAGATAGAATAACGCAATAACGGATAGCCCCATGAGAAAAATGCCAATCCAAGCGAGAATCAGTCCAATTACATTGACCAAAGAAAGAAGCACTCCAAGGATTATCATAATGATGCCAATAACGATAAACCATTTCAATGTGGGTTTTGTATCAAAGAGTGCACGAAAGCTCATTTGCCCTGTCATTGGCTGTTTTTTACCTCTTTTTGTTATTTAAGTGTTCTAATTCATAGAACAGACTAGGTTATGTACCCCTTCAGTTAATTTTATTAGTATTAGCAGTTCAGGGATTTTGAGAAATTAGAGTCGAAGTGGTAATAATGGGTTTACGAAGTTACCTGCTAAAGCGCGTGATAATTGCAATTGCACTCTTCATTGCTGTAATAATCTTCAATTTCTTCTTGTTCCGAATTCCCGTTTTTGTTTTCGGAATTGATCCAGCTACATTGTATATTCAACCAGGAATGGATCGTCACGCCATAGAGCAGATTCGCCGTCTGTACCAACTTCCGCCTGCAGATGCAACGTGGCTTGATTGGTTCCATCATTTTGTTGCATATATGCAAAACATGTTTACTCTTCAATTTGGCATCAGTTTTAGTACTGGAAATCCTGTCGTTGAGGACATCATGGAACGGCTTCCCAATACCCTGCTTCTAATGGGAACCGCCATGATTTTTGCCGTAATCCTTGGCGTGGTCACTGGCATAATCGCAGCAAGTCGTCATGGCGGGGCAATGGATACCGGACTCATCACGTTTAGTTTGACGATGTACAGTTTTCCCGTCTTCTGGCTAGGCATGGTATTTATGCTGGTCTTCTCGGTACTACCTCAGCTCTACCTTGGATTCCCACTATTTCCATTAGGCCATACAACGAGTGCACCTGGCACCGTACCGAATGATCCATTTTCATATTCAATAGATGTTGCATGGCATCTTGTCCTACCTGCAATGACTTTGACATTGGCATTCTTCGGTGGTTACATGCTACTAATGCGTAACACCCTCGTCGATGTCTTGACAGAAGATTACATTCTCACTGCACGTGCAAAAGGGCTTGAAGAAAGAACCGTTCTGTACAAGCACGGAGTGCGCAATGCCTTTCTCCCACTAATCTCCTTAATTGCTATCAACTTCGCCTTCATTATCAGTGGTGCTGTTCTCACCGAAACCGTATTCATATGGTTCGGAATGGGAAGGCTACTTTGGGGATCTCTTTCGGCTAACGATTGGCCCACAGCACAAGGAATATTCTTCATGATAGCCATAACCGTCATCGCCGCCAACATCATAGCAGATATCCTCTACGGTGTTCTTGATCCTCGAATCAAATATGGCTGACACTCCACTCAGAAGATACTTGGAGACCAGCAGAATGTCCTATCTTAAACAACGTCTAACACTAACCGCTTATGGAATGGCTGGTGGAGTTGTCACTACAACTGCAATTCTTCATGCAAGCTATACGAACATTATCCCTCTCCTAACCCACCTAGCAATTATTCTCCTCTTTATTCCCGCCTTCTTCCTTGGAATCATATGCCTTGAATTCAAGGATGCAATCTTAGCGATGATTGCCACAATGTTCATCTCCATCTTAGCCCTTGCCTTGGCTCGATCATCTCCAGTATATTTGGGCATCGTTACACAAGACATAACATTCTTCATGATCTCTCAGTTCGCATTGTCAGTGTTCCTTTTCTTCCCACTAGTACTGGTTTTTACTCTTGGCACAGTAGCAGGCTTACTCTTCAACGAATTCATACTTGAACGGTACAGCAAGGACATAATTTAATCAAGCCCAACCTGAACGTCCTATAACAGGAACAAAAATTGTGATTTGAGAATGACCGAACAACGGGAAGTAAAAATCGTTTATCGACGGTGGACAATCCTAGTGCCCATAATTATGATGGTGTCAGGTATTGTCCTCATGTATGTCTTCTGGGTGATCAATCCATTACTCGCCCTTTTTGGAGGTATGTTAATTCTTATGGGAGTCCTCTCACTGGGAGTTCTTCTCACCATGATTATCTCGCTTGAGCTTAGCACCCGATCAATGAAACGGCAGCGCCCCATACCTCCCGCACTTAGCGAAGATTTAGACCGTGAGGACCGAGAAAAAGAATACCCGCCAACATCTGAATGACTTGAATAGGAACCTTACCAGATTAGGCTCTCAAGCCCTCTCCGTTAATTGGAATCCACGTATTTCAAGGTACCAACGCCCCTACCAGAGCGTATAAATACCACGTTGCCTGATGATTGCTAACCTTTAGCGGCAGTGCTAAACGGCATACGCCGCAAGGGTATTAAACGGAAGGAATGAATTCCGAATTGACAAAATTAACGAAAATCTCTTTAGTGACTGCTATTGCACTAGTGGGCCTCTTCCTATCTCTTGCGTACATTACCCCCCAGAACCAGTCTGTTCGCGCTGACTGGACCTATCCAAGCGGATATGATCCTCACGGTGGTTACGTAGATCGATTAACCTTTATCGTCTATCCATCGGAGGATATTGCACAAGCACTGCTAGCTCTTCAGGCTGGTACTGTTTACTCCTATGACGAACGTATTCCACACCAATCAGTGGCCGAACTTGAGGCAAACCCTGCAATCGAAGTTACCTCTGTTGCTGGTACAATCTACCGGCAGCTTACTTTGCAATGTCAACGATTCCCCACCAATATTACGGGTTATCGTGTTGCAATGGCACAAGGGCTTGATAAGCCCACAATTGTGGCCAACGCGCGTGGTGGTTATGCCCAAGTAATGGACAACCCCATTCCACTACCATTCTCGTACTGGACTTATGAAAACGAGATGACCTCTCACTTCTATGCTGAAGACATCACAGCTGCGAACGCAACATTGGATGCGGCAGGCTTCATTACTGACGCATCATACACAGTTGAACCTGGCTGGCGATTCTACGACGCTAACACTAACGGCGTTTGGGACGCTGGCGTAGACAAGGCTGGTAACGTTGCTGCTCCTGACGGATGTCAAATTGAGCTCATGGCCTCAGCTGGTTATGACCCAGCTATCCAAGCCTGTCTTGCTCAAGTTGCAGCCTTAGAAGCAACTGGTCTACATGGTACTGTAGTTGAAGTTGACTTCAACGCTTTGATTGCAGCCCTCGGTACTGGTGAATTCAACCTTGGTTGTTTCAGCTGGAACATCAATCCTCCAGGTGACCCAACCCTGCTGTATGACTTCTTCCACACTGAAGGTGGCGACAACAGCTTCTTCTACCGCTACAACAACACTGAATACGACTACAACTGTACCATGTTCATGAATGCGCCAACCCGGCTTGAAGCTCGGAACTGGGCGTGGAATTGTTGTCGGATTCTCATGGAAGAAATGCCCATGATTGTCTGCTACAACGACGAATACACTCACGCCTACCGTACTGATAACTGGGAAGGTTACACTCAGCAGTTCGGTCTTAACCGAATGGGTGGTCAACCATACACCTATCAACAAATGCGACTGAAAGCAACAGCTGGTGGTCCCTTCGGTTGTTACCCAACCGATTACGTCACTGTGCTTTCTGAGGGTATGGACTTTACCAACACCATTTTGAGCTCCTCGGGCTACACACAGACCATCTTTGGCTTGATTTATTCAACGCTATGGCGTGTCGATCCCCTTGATCCTGAATCTGCTGCTGCACCCGACCTTGCTTGGAACTGGTCAATTGAAGAAACCACTGCCGCTGGTGACATTCAGGACGGATTGAAATACACTTTCGACCTGTACGACAATATCACCTGGCATGATGGTGAAGACTTCACCTCTGAAGACGTGGAATATAGTCTAATGAACATTCACCCATGGGGTACCTACACTGCTGACAACGTTGCCAGCATCTACAAGGTAGATACTCCAACCGACTACCAAGTTATCATCTATTCCAACAACAGTGGTTACGTCACCTTCACCCAAGCTACAAGTGTGCAGATCCTACCCGAACACATCTGGTCACCGTATGAATCCGGTAACTTCACCTGGAGTCCTGACGCTGTGGTAGACTTCACAGGAACAGGCTGCTTCAAGTGGAACACTCGAGTTACTGGTCAATACGTCATCTTAGACCGGTTCGAAGATTGGCACTTTGGTGTTGAGCATCCAGAGCGGACTCCGTGTCCACCACCGATTCCATACACGCTCTACATCGGCATTGCCGTTGTGGTGATTGTTGTCATCATCATCGCTGGTGTCTACTTCTTCCGCATTCGAAAGTAGTCTAAACCTACGTAGGGCTTCGGCCCTACAACCCTTTCTTTTTTTTCAAAGGTGAATATCATGAACGGTGAATTTGATAAACGACGATTTCTCACAATCGCAAGTCAAGTCGCAATTGCCGTAATTTACGGGGGCATCTTAGCCTGGATTCTCACGTCAACAACCGATCTTTCCTACATTTCCCTCGCTTTGGCCTATCCCTTTCCGTTAAACGTCTACATGGTTCTGATTTATGCAGGAATCGGATTA
This sequence comes from Candidatus Hermodarchaeota archaeon, assembly GCA_016839995.1. Lineage (GTDB taxonomy): Archaea > Asgardarchaeota > Hermodarchaeia > Hermodarchaeales > Hermodarchaeaceae > Hermodarchaeum. Next base: position 33 of record JAEOTD010000106.1, on the reverse strand, counting down.
GGCATTGTATTTATTCTCAACTTGTTCTTCCGG
>JAEOTD010000012.1 GCA_016839995.1 Candidatus Hermodarchaeota archaeon | reverse complement strand
CCTATTGCAGTTTCCCAAACGTCCTTCTTTACTGTCACAGGCATCATGTATTTTGAAGGGGACCTGTTGATGATTGGCTTCTTTAGCACCCTGTTCACCATGATGCTGTTCATCGCCGGGTGGTCGTCATCCAACCGATTTGGCTACACAGGCGCTGTACGGGGTATCGTGCAGATGCTTGCTTATGAAATTCCCCTTCTCCTCGCACTTTTCGCAGGAGGAATGGTGGCAGGCAGCCTCAGCCTAACAGGCGTTGTGATTTACCAAGCCAACCTGGGCCTTCCACTACTCTTCAACCCGGCATTCATTGGACTGTTCATCGTCTTTATCTTAGCTGCACAGGCAGAAGCTGAGCGAATTCCCTTTGATGCCCCCATCGCTGAGACTGAAATCGTCGGGGGCTGGGAAACCGAATTCTCCGGCAAGAAACTAGCCTTCTTCCGCCTCTCCAATAATTTCGAAGTCCTTCTAGCTGCGGCCCTCGGTACTGCTGTGTTCCTTGGAGGTCCGCTTGGGCCTGAAATCTTCTTCGTCTTTTTCGCAAATGGTGGCTTTGTCCATGGCATCACACTCACCTCTGGGCAATATATGACCTGGATTACTGCGAATATGCCATTTCTACTCAATCCTGCTATCTCCGCAATTTACTACACCTTCTGGTTCATTGTCAAAACCACCATCATCGTCCTCATCTTGTCCAACATGAAAGCCCTCATGTCCCGCTGGCGCATCGACCAAATCGCCCATGACAGCTGGAAATGGGTAATTCCCTTCAGCCTCCTCATGGTCGGACTGCTCTTAGTCTGGCCATGGATCATGGACTGGGTCGTCGCCGTCTTACCATAGGAGAGTGAAAAGAAAACATGCCACGACCTGGAGCAATGCAAGGCGAAATCCTTGGCACCGTCCTCAGACGAAAATCTGCAACGATCCGCTACCCCTTTCAAGAAGCCGTTCGCCCCGAACGCCTCCGTGGTAGCATCGAACACGACATCGATAAATGCACGGGCTGTGGACTCTGCAGTCGCGACTGCCCCGCCACGGCAATCGAGATGGTCGAATCCACTAAAACGAAAACCAAGAAGAAACCTGAATTCCGTTACGATCGCTGTATATTCTGTGGAACCTGCGAAGCGGTATGTCCAAAGAAAGCGATTACCATGTCGACGAAGTTCGAAATGGCAGCTTTCACGTTGAAGGATGAGCATTTGTTCGTGGTGTCCGAGGATCCGGAGCCAGCAGAGAAAGCAGAAGAATAGCTAAGAAGCGGTTCAAGGATTTCCCAGCAAAGATTGTAGCATCTAGTTGACACTAGGTTTAATTGCTTTGACAATACCAGAGATATTGTAGTCGGACATAGAGAGATGACCGAGTGAACCATGTTAGTGTTGTCCCTTTAATCGTTCTAATAATCTGTCCACAACCTGTTGGAAGGCTTTGGCAACGGGGGATTTAGCATCGGTGACGATGAAGGGTTTACCCTCATCGGAGAGGGTCATGACTCGTGGGTCGAAGGGAAGGTCGCCGAGGAAGAAGATTTTGAGGTCTTGAGCGGCTTGTTTGCCACCGCCTTTGTCGAAGAGGTTGGTGACTTCGTTGCAGTGGGGGCAGTGGAAGCCTGACATGTTTTCGATGAGCCCGAGGACTGGGACATTCATTGTACGGGACATGGTGGCCGCTTTTCGGGAGTCGAGGAGGGCGACTTCTTGCGGGGTGGTGACGATGATGACACCGTCAAGATCAGGAATAAGTTGCATAATGCTGATGGTTTCATCCCCAGTACCGGGTGGAAGGTCGATGATGAGGTAGTCTAGGTTTCCCCAGTTGACTTTGGAGAGGAATTCGCTGATGACCCGCATTTTCAGAGGCCCCCGCCAAATTATTGGAGTGTCTGGAGATTGCAGAAGAAACTCCATGGACACTGAGAGGATATTAAGGGGACCCAATACAGGTTCTAAGCCTTTGTCGCCGCCAACCATACGAGTGCCCTCTAAGCCCAGCATCTTGGGGACGTTGGGTCCGGTGATATCCGCATCGAGGATGCCCACGACGTGTCCTTTCCAGGCAAGGGCTGTGGCAAGGTTGACAGCCACAGTCGTTTTGCCCACACCACCTTTTCCAGAAAGGATGACGATCTTGTGTTTGACGTGACGCATTTTCTCAGCGATTTCTTGTTCTTCGCTAGTCTGGGCGCCAACCATGAGATCTTTTGGAATTTTACCTGAAGGATTTGAGGTGTCTTTCGACATAGAAATAATCACGACCAGAGAATAGTCGGGTGTAATTGCTGCTTTATGGGGAACACCTTTAATGTTCCGCATCAGCAAGGCAACGCGTTCATCAAAACCACTGTGTTGGTCAGTTGGTATCAGGTTGAGTTGATTGAATGGTCAAGGTGATTGCACATCGAGGAGCTGGAACGGGTCCACTTGAGAATACTCTCACGGGATTTCAAACCGCTATTGGTTGGGAAGTGGATTGTATCGAATGTGATGTTCGTAGTTCACAGGATGGGACACCGGTGATTTTGCATGACTTTACATTAGAGAGAGTATCAACTGAAGAAGGATTAACAGCAGAGAAATCGGTAAAGGCACTTCAGGCACTTGAAATCGGTGATGGGGAAAAGATTCCCACTTTAACCGAATTCTTCGATTTAGTAGCACCACACAAAGACATCGGAATCAACCTTGATATGAAAGTGGTAGATATTGAAGACCAAATCTGGCAGATGATTCAAGAATACGACTTTTCCCATCGGGCGATAATTTCGTCTTTCATTCCACCCGTGTTGACGACATTTCGAAGCCTGAGTGAGGAATTGCCTACTGCTTTATTGTATGAATATAATTTGCAGAACCCGGTTAAAGTGGCACAGAATATAGGATGTACTGCCATTAATCCACAACTCCATTTTGTCGATGAACAACTCGTTCGAGCGTGTCATCAGGCAGGATTGGAGATTAATCCTTGGGTGATAAACGAACCTGAAGCGATGTGTCGGTTCATCGACTGGGGGGTTGATGGCATTATCACTGATTATCCTCATCGATTGCTTCAAATCCTTAATCGCGATGGTGAATAAGATATGCAGGAATTGCTGCGTGAGTTGGTGTTAGCGGATGCTCCTCCGGGCAGAGAAAAGGAGGTTCGCGAAATTGTTATTCGCGAGTTAGAACCTCTTGTCGATGACCTTCGCGTTGATTCAATGGGTAATGTTATCAGCACTAAAAGTGGACAAAAGGATTCACCGTTTATGCTGATTGCCCATCAGGATGAAGATTGGGCACTTTTATTGACACATATTGACGATAACGGATTTCTGCGATTTACACGGCTTGTGGGACACCGTTGGGATATTCTTGGTCGACGTGTCGTCATTCATGGAAACCAAGGAAAGAAGAAAGGCGTTGTTGGACTAGCGGCACCACATATCATCCCTATGAAAGAATTACAGCAAGGTTATCGTCCGGATTTTGAGAAGATGTTCATTGATTGTGGAGCGCCAAATGCTGAAGAAGCACGATCCATGGGTTTCGAAGTTGGACAATATGTGACTGCGGAAAAACACTTCGTTGAACTCGCCAACGGTCGTCTGCGTGGGAATTGTTTTGATGATCGAGTGGGAATTGTGTCGATGATTGAAACCTTTCGGCGTATCCATAATCACAAACTGGCTATGAATGTGGTTGGCGTGGCATCGGTTCAAGAGGAATTGGGGACTCGAGGGGCGGGACCTGCAGCCTTTGGTGTTGATCCAGAGTTTGCGATTGCCCTTGATGTTTCTCCAACAGGAGATCATCCCAATACAAAGCCTGGGTTAGTTCCTGTAAAGTTGGGGCAGGGACCTGCTTTGTTAATGGCAGATCAGTTCCATGTGACATCCCAAGTAATGAATATCTGGATTAGTGCAGTGGCTCAGAAGCATCAGCTTCCTTTGCAGGAGGTTGCCTTGCGTGCCCCGGTGCATTTTGGTACCGATGCTGCAGCGGTGGAGGTAACCAAATCGGGGAGTCAGACCACGGCAGTGCTTGTGCCAACGCGGTATTTCCATACTGCAAATTCGATTGTCCAAAAATCGGATTTGGAATCTACAATACAATTATTGGTTAAATGTCTTGAATCCTTAGATGAATTAGGAGAATAAGAAACATCTTTTGGACCCGTCGGGTAATTTGCTCATCTATTCGATGAGGCCAAGGTCGCGCATATGATCTGCTAAGAGATAGATGGCTTTACGGGTGATGGATTCTTTGTTTGTACCTGCACAAACTATTCGGCCGCTGCTAAAGATAAGAAAGACTGCTTTGGGAGTTTTCATACGGTAAATGAGCCCAGGGAAGACTTCAGGTTCATACAAACAGCGTTCTAAAGCCATCTGTGCCATATCAAGGTCTACACGACTGTGAAGATCACCTGAGGCGACGATGTTCTGGATAGTAATTTTGGGTGTCCCTGAAACAGTGATACCCGCTTTCCGGATCTTTGCTATCACATTTTCAACAGCTTTTTCTGCTTCACTTTCCCGGCGTAATCCGGTGATAACCATTTTACCACTGCTAAACACGAGGATGGTGGCTTTGGGATTTTTCACCCGGAGCATTAAACCAGGAAATTGCTCAGGGTTATATTCAGCATCCCGTTGTTTACGGGCAAGAAGATTGAGATCAATTTTCGCTTCAACTTCGACGCTGGCAACTACGTTTTCGATTTTGTATTTAGGTCTCTTTGGCAATTGGATTCCTCCCAGTCTGGTGGAGTGTGCTTTATAAACTATTTAAGGACTGGTTTATACCGTGGCTGGCACTCTTATAAACTTTTTATAGGGTCTGGAAATACCCTTGGAAGGGAAAAAGAGGGGATTTCCGGCTCGTAAAGAGCCGGAGTAAATGGGTGTTTACGTGTAGGGACCCGGTGTGGTGTCGATGGCGTCCCGTTTGGTGGACATAGCATCGATATAGTCTTTGTAAGCTTTGAGCATCTCTGGGGTGACGCTGGGTTTGATTTTTCCTAGAGCAGCATCGAAGTGTTTTCCGTTCACAGTCGTGAGTTGTTCTTCGTGGCGGATAGCGTACATACCGGCTTCACGGACAACATTGGAAAGATCCGCACCTGAGTAACCTTCGGTGGCTTTGGCGATTTTTTCAAGGTCCACATCATCGGCAAGGGGCATGTTCCGAGTATGGACTTTGAGAATCTCCACACGTGCCTCCACGTCAGGTGGGGGAACCCAGATGATTCGGTCAAATCGTCCTGGTCGGAGCAAAGCTTTGTCAATGATTTCTGGTCGATTTGTTGCACCGATGACTACGACGTTTTTGAGTTCTTCCATGCCATCCATTTCAGCAAGGAGTTGATTGAGAACGGATTCGTAGACGTGGCTGCCTTGCCATTGCCCTCGTGAAGGCGCCAGACTATCGAGTTCATCGAAGAAGATGATACTAGGGGCAACTTGACGGGCTTTCCGAAAGATTTTCCGAATACCTTTCTCGGATTCGCCAACCCACTTGCTGAATATTTCAGGTCCACGGATGGCAATGAAGTTGGCTTCACTTTCGGTGGCAACAGCTTTAGCTAGTAACGTTTTTCCGCCGCCAGGTGGTCCCACAAGGAGAATACCTTTGGGGGGTTGGACCCCGACTTTTTCAAATTTCGCAGGGTATTTCAGAGGCCATTCAATTGCTTCTCGTAATTCTTCTTCGACTTCCTGGAGTCCTCCAACGTCATCCCATGAGACTTTGGGGATCTCAAGATACACTTCACGTAGAGTCGATGGTTCAGCACGACGAAGCGATTCAGCGAAATCTTCTCCAGTGACTTCTAGGCTTTCGATAATTTCGGGGGGAAGAGGTTGATCTTCGTCTAAATTAATTTTGGGAAGAATACGGCGTAGTGTATTCATTGCGGCTTCACGGGCGATGGCGGCAAGATCAGCGCCTACCATTCCATGTGTGGAATCGGCAAGCGAATCAAGATCTACATCTTTGGTAAGTGGCATTCCCCGGGTGTGGATGAGGAGTACTTCCTTGCGTCCTGCGCGGGTTGGTACAGGAATTTCAATTTCCCGGTCAAATCGTCCAGGTCGGCGTAGTGCTGGATCAAGGGCGTCCTGTCGATTGGTTGCTGCAATGACAATTACTCGTCCTCGGGCTTGGAGACCGTCCATGAGGGCAAGGAGTTGGGCTACGACGCGGCGTTCGACTTCACCTTGTACTTCTTCACGTTTAGGAGCGATGCTGTCGATTTCATCAATGAATATGATACTGGGCGACCGTTCGGAAGCCTTGTCGAATAGTTCTCTTAGACGCTTTTCAGACTCGCCGTAGAATTTGCTCATGATTTCTGGTCCATTGATGGAAATGAAGGTGGCATCCGATTCATTGGCCACTGCTCGCGCCAGAAGGGTTTTTCCTGTGCCTGGGGGTCCGAAGAGCAATACTCCCTTGGGTGGATCAATTCCTAGTCGATCAAAGAGGACCGGGTGTTTCAGTGGGAGTTCAATCATTTCTCGTACTCGGTCAATGGCTTCGTCGAGTCCTCCAATGTCTTCGTAGGTAACTATGGGGGCTTTGGCTGTGACTTCAACGGCTTCAGGTTGAATTTGGATGACAGTGTCTTCGGTGATTTTCACAAGACCTTTGGGAGTTGTGTTTGTGACAACGAACTTAATTTCACCAAGGGCGAATGGTGCACCTGTTCCACGCATCATCGCTTCAAAAACAGAATAATCCCCACTCCGATATGCCCCTGACCCGGCGGTACTAATGATATCACCAGGAGCTACAGGTCGTTGGTTGAGACTGGGCTTGACTGAATCACCTTCAGCCACGATTCGAACGCCACGTTGAGCGGGGGCTAGTTCGACTCGCTTAGCGGGGGGTGGATCGATGCGTTTGACTTCAACAAATTCTCCAATTCCTGAGCCTGAATTGTTTCGGACAAGTCCGTCCATGAAGATTTTGCCTGAGCCTGCATGGATTGATTGTCCCCGCCAGACACGAGCACCAGTACTCTTTTTTCCAATAATCTCAATGATATCTCCAGACGTTACACCCAGGCGTTCCATGACCTTGGGGTCGACACGAACAATTCCGCGTCCAGCTTCATCGCTGGGAAGTGAGACTACTCGTAGTTGGATTTTGCTTGACATTTAATCAGTTTCCTCCATCATTTCGGATAAGCGTTTTCGGACAGATTGGAACTCAGATGCCATTAACTGGAAGAGGGCTTCATAGGTATCAAAGTAATGGTCAATCATGGCTTGGAGTAAGAGATCCCCATCTTTTGTCAACCGATAGTATCGGCGCATGGGTCCACGCCCTTCACTCCTGACTTTGATATCACCAACAATCCAGCCTTTCTCTGAGAGTCGATTGAGTAAAGGATAGATGGTGCCGGGTTCCATTTGAATACGCCCTGCCGACATGTCATCAATGAGTGCACTAATTCGCGCACCATATAGACTTTCTTGTCGCAATAGGGTGAGTACCCAGAACTCAAGAATGCCACGGTTGATTTCCCGAGTCCATTCTCGGAGTTTATCAAGAGTTTTGTCGGGGTGAGTTTCAGGCATAGTGAGTTCCTCTAAATACATAGCGTGGCTATATATAGTCTGACAAAGCAGTAATACTACCCTATTTAAACCTAACGAATTAGTGAAGTAAAAAAAATCCACATTGAAGAACCACTTAGTGAAAAAGAGAACTTCGAATTCCTTTATAGGTGGAAAGACTGCGACATCCTCCCGTTCCTAGCGGATTGGGCTTCGGACTGTTTCTTGAGGTTACGCTCGTCGCCGAGGTGCGTTGTGCCCGAAATTTGCCAGGTTCTGACGCGTCTCTGCCCCGCATCTGCCCCTTGTTCAGGGGAATTTCTTGCATTTGCTGGAGGGGGCGTCATGCGCGTGGATGCAGCCCTGCAGCTTAATGACTGGTACAATACAACTCCAGTCGGGCATACCTAGAGCCGTTACAGGAAAACCTATAAAGTCCACAATTCTTCATCGGTTGAACAGCTGAAATCTATACGAAGTCTTTGATAGTGAATCAAACAAATCACCCCCCACTTGAAAGCGAGAGTTATCTCGCCGACAAAGTTAAAAGACGTATTAGATATTGGCTCAGCACTCTAAGACCTGAAACATCAAGGTGGCCAACTAGTGAAACTGTCACTTCGCCTTTGTACGCTATTGATTGCTATGTTGTTCATTACCTCAGTTGTGAGCTTGCAGGGCTTCACACCGGTTACAGCACAGACCAATGTCCTGATTTCTGACGTCCAAGTACCTAATGAGGTTGCTCAAGCCTCGAGCGGACAGGTTCAGGCGACAGTCGAAAACCTACACGGTTTCTCGATGGAAGGGTTTGCCCGTTTTACCGATGATTTGAGTCACATTCGAAGCCATAGCCCAACAGATCCACTTATCGATCTTGTGAATTTCACGATTGGTCCGTATGAAACAAAGACGGTGGTCGTTGATTATACTGTCAATGCAACAGCAACCTTAGGTGTTCATATCGCTACTTTCGAGATCAACGTTGGTGGTTTCGCATTTTTATTAGAGCAATACCCCATTACAGTGATATCAATCGCCAGAATCATTGATGTTGTGCCAGGAAGCGTCTTTTCCCATAATCAACCGGGCTTATTGTTAATTTCAATTGAAAACCGTGTGGATCTCACACAATCAGTCCGTATTGAGGTCTTTGGATCAAAATTCATCAATGTCTCTGAGGAGGTTGACCTTGCTCCGGGCACAAATACGGTGGCAATTCCACTGATGCCTAATGTCTCCCATGTGTATGATTTTGGCATGTTTCAAGTAAACGTGTCGATGTACTATCTTGATGAGATTATTAGTAGTGAGGTTGTAACCATCCCAGTTGATATGTCACTCCTAAACAAAGCTCTGGCAGTCATTCTTCCAGTAAGCATCTTTCTCATTCTCGTTCTCTTTTACACATTCCGTAAGCGTCAACGTGTTCGAGCGGCAGAAGCCAGCGAATAGCATTAAGAGGAAGAAAATCCCCTTGTATCTTGCCATTCTTGGTAAGTGGTAAGACATGACCTCAGACTCATGGAGTCGTCTACTTGAGGAGATTCTAGCCTGTCGGAAATGTGGACTTGCTGAATCGCGTACCCAAGCAGTGCCAGGGGTGGGACCCCAACAAACCCCATTGGTGATCATTGGAGAAGCACCGGGAAGGCAAGAAGATTTACAAGGCGAGCCTTTTGTTGGGGCAGCTGGTCAATTACTCACTAAAATGCTAGAAAAAGCGGGAATCAAAAGGGAGACGGTGTTCATCACGAATGTGGTGAAGTGTCGTCCCCCAGAGAACCGGCAACCATTAGCCGATGAACGCAGAGCCTGTTTCGCTTACTTGTTACGCCAATTGGATATGATTCAACCTAAAGTGATAGCGTTGGTGGGACGTGTGCCTGCAGAAACGATGCTGGAAACAACTGTCCGAATGGGGGCCATGCATGGAAAAAGTTTCACTCGTAACGGACGCCATTTCT
>JAEOTD010000105.1 GCA_016839995.1 Candidatus Hermodarchaeota archaeon | reverse complement strand
CCCTCGCATTCGCATTCAACCATCTGACGTTCGAGAAAAACGGTTCCAAAGCTGGACACCTCTCACCATCATCTTTGTCGTGGATCTTAGTGTCTCAATGCTCAAGAGCTTCGATAAACTTCAACTCTCGCTAATTGCCTTCAAAAGCTGCCTGGAAGGAACCCGAGATCGCGTTGGGCTTATCGTGTTGAAAGATTGGGGAGCAGTGGAAGTTCAAGCCCCAACCACCAACTGGACCCGATTAGTCTCCAAGTTCATGACCCTCCGGTTATCAGGCTACACACCTCTAGCTGCTGGATTGAAACGAGCTCATGAAACCATTAAACGTGAACGACGACGCAATCCTGGTACTCTCCCTATCATCGTAGTGTTCAGTGATTTTCTTCCCAATATCCAATTGAGTAACTCGGATACACCGGATATTGGATTACCCGAAGCGATTGCCGATGTTTTACATCAATGCCATCTTCTTGGCAACAGCCGAATTCCCCTCGTTACTATCAACCTTCACCATGAATTCTTCCCAGTTAAACAGAAAAAACACCATAATGTCATCTTAGAATGGATTCGGAAGAAAGCCCATGATTTGAATATACCGAATTACATTGAAGTCGGAATCAAAGAGGACAGGCTCATCCCCTTTCTTGCCTTCTACATGGCGCACATCACTCGAGGTCGGACCTATGTTGGAGAAGAACTCATCTCTCCCGCAGAGATAATTAGCGAAATCCACCACATTGCACAACGAGTCCGGTGATGGCTCGCAAAGTTTTTGACTGCCCAAGTACTCAGTCATGTATCGCATGAGGTTGAGATTGAATGGCCAAGTTGTATAGTCTTTATGTCGTATATCGGGATGGGAGAACCCTACTGCAGAAAGACTTTCAAATCGAGAACATGGAACCAGATCTCGTAACGGGCTTTCTTTCCGCTGTGAGCATGTTTCTCTCTGACCTCGTGGGTCGCATTTCACAGGATGGTCAACAACTTCGTGCTTTAGAAAGAGAAGATGGACGTTTACGTATTATTGACCGTGAAGATGTCAAAATTCTCTTGGAATATGGTAAAAACATCTATGTTGCTGTCTTCTCAACTGATGATTTGAAGGCAATCCGTGACCGCATGCGTGCTCTCATTAACATCTTGGAACGGCAACATGGTAAACTCCTAGAGAACTGGCTGGGTGATTTGAGCCACTTTCATGAACTTACTCCCCAAATTGATTTACTCTTTCGTCCGTTTGCAGTATCTGAACGCTATGTGCCAATACGTGTACACACCGTTCCAAAAGGTCAAGTACCCGAAGAATTACATTCACTCCTCGACGCCGTTGATGGAACTCAATCCATTCAAGACCTCGCTGACACGCTTCAACTCCCGGTTTTCCAAGTAATGCTGGACTATTTCACCCTCCAGAAACATGGCGCTGTGCAGTTGGAGCGACGGCTTGCAATCGAACAACTGGTCAGATCAACAACCTAAGATTCTTTCTCGTCTTGGAATTCGCGTACCAGTTTTTCCATTTCCTTAAGACTGGTGTTAATCACTTTTTTCAAACCAGTAAGCTCTGCTTCAATCTTGTCAAGTTGTTGTTGAAGATCTGCAATCGCCTCAGAGGCGGTAACTTCATCTAAGATCAATGGTGTTGATGCTAGCTGCTTTAATGGTTGTTCCATGGATTCACCCGACAGCCATCGAAAGAGTTGAACAATGAACTGCTTATGTTCCTCTACCTCAATATGTCCGTTGAAAAAGAAGGCTCCTCCACCAAAAGCAATAATACGACCTTTCTGCTCCTCAGCTAGCACGGCTATTGTGGGATTTCCCGGAATGTTGGCTCCTCGAACTAGATGGATTCTTGCATCTTCAGCTATCAGGCTGACGGCTGATGTCAAGTGTATTTGAGTTATTCCTTGGAGCGTTGGGTGGTCTCCAGCTGGAACTGCAGTGATTAGTTCATCTGGTGCTTCTTCAGGTGGATTAAGGGCCTTACTAGCAAATTCGAACCCGAAGTGTTTCGAAATTTGGTTCAGATTCGTGTTCCGTGCTGCATCCCCTCCTTTTCCAAAAATGGTTGCCCCACTAACCATCAGTAAACCACCACCAGATTTGACAAAAGAGACCAGTGCATGGATTTCCTGCGAATCAAATACTGCGTCCAAAGGATTACCTAGTACGATTACTTGAAATTGGGAAAGTACCTCTCCTGACAATGGTGCATCTGTAGAGCTTAGCTTCATGCCGTTTGCCTCAAGCAACTCCCTTAATTGAGTCAGTTCGGGCACATTGAGAGCAAGTTCTTCATTATGACCGGCATCAAAGAGGATAGCTGGTGACGTTGTGGTGGTCATAGTCTTTCGACCCACATTCCCATATCAGGCGCCGGAGTTAAATATGCTACTCGCGTGGGTAATACCAAGAACACAGCAGTCCAAATCACAATTGGTGTGTGGCTAACATGAGTGTAGCATCAGTACGAGTGGCCGAAGCAAGTGCCGTCGATGTGGGGCGATTCACAGTTCGCATTGATCCCACAATTTTAGACCAACTACAGCTGACCGACGGTTCGCTAGTTGAGATAACGGGTAAAAAAAGCGTCTGTGCCCTTGCAGTTCGGGACTCAGCTATCCAAAATCAAAAGGTTGTTAAAATGGATGGCTTAACCCGATTAAACGCAGGCGTTCGCATCGGGGATATGGTGACCTTACAAGGAACTACGGCACAACCTGCTCGAAGTGTAGTATTGACTCCCCTGAAAGGTGAGGAAATTGAGTACCGACAGGAATTAGCTACCTCCTTGTTAAGAACCAATCTGGTTGACAAACCAGTCACAAAAGATATCATCATAGCAGTTGGGCGCACGGCATTTGCGTTAGGTGAAGCGAAATTCTATGTCGCAAAAACGGTACCTGCCGGTAATGTCATCATTAATGCCAACACAGATCTACAGCTCCGCAAAGAAGCTCCAGAGGAAACTCCAACCATCGCGACAGCCACCTACGATGACGTCGGAGGACTCGACGATGCAATTTCTCGTCTTCGTGAGATTGTTGAACTCCCGATTCGCCATCCTGAGCTCTTCGCGCGTTTGAAAATCCAACCTCCACGTGGGGTTCTTCTACATGGACCTCCTGGCTGTGGAAAAACCCTTCTGGCCAAAACCGTTGCGACAGAAAGTGAAGCCTTCTTTCGTGCCATCAATGGTCCAGAAATTGTCAGTCAATATTATGGTGAATCTGAGAAGTTCCTTCGTGACGCCTTTCAAGAAGCTGAGAAAAATAAACCCGCTATCGTTTTCATCGATGAAATCGATGCCATCGCCGCTCGACGAGAATCTGGAGGAATGGAAAGCCGGATTGTGGCTCAACTGCTGACCCTTATGGATGGCCTCCAAGATCGTGATCAGGTCTTTGTACTTGCTGCCACAAACCGATTGGATGCCGTTGATCCAGCACTCCGACGCCCCGGACGCTTTGACCGTGAAATACACATTTCTGTTCCGGATACACGCGGTCGCCAAGATATCCTTCAGGTTCACACACGCGGGGTGCCACTTGATGAATCCGTGGATTTGCAGCATATCGCCCAGGGAACCCATGGCTTTGTGGGTTCCGATTTAGCCTTTCTTGTAAAGGAAGCAGCATTGGGAGCTCTACGTCGTGTGTTACCTAAAATCGAAGAGCAGCATATGCAAGTTCCTCCAGAAATGATAAACCAAATTGTAGTTACAGCAGAGGATTTCAAGACCGCCCGTCAAGTCGTTGAACCCTCAGCGCTTCGAGAGATTGCCATCGAAATCCCCAGTGTACAATGGGAAGATGTTGGAGGGATGGATTCTGCAAAACAGGCGCTTCGTGAAGCTGTTGAATTACCCATTAGTCGACCAGATATCTTCTCTCGATTTAATGTTACCCCACCAAAAGGGGTTCTTCTCTTTGGGCCTCCTGGCACAGGAAAAACCCTTCTAGCAAAAGCGGTGGCCACTGAAAGCCAAGCAAACTTCATTAGTGTTCGCGGTGCCGAGGTAATGAGCAAGTGGGTAGGAGAATCAGAAAAAATCATTGCGGAGATTTTCCGCCGTGCCCGACAAGCTGCTCCCTCTGTTCTCTTCATTGATGAACTCGATAACATCGCTCCTCGCCGAGGCTCTGGATTCGACAGTCGAGTTAGTGAACGTATCGTAAACCAACTGTTAGTTGAAATGGACGGCATGGAAGAACTCGAAAGCGTTGTAGTGCTAGCCGCAACCAACCGACCGGATATGATCGATTCAGCCCTTCTCCGCCCTGGTCGCTTTGACATCTTTATCTTCACACCCCCTCCAAACCCAACCGCCCGAAAGGCAATTTTTGAAGTGCACACACGAAATATGCCCCTCGCCGATGATGTTAAACTTGATCAACTGGCCTCAGCTACCGAAGGGTTTTCGGGCGCCGATATCCAAAATGTCTGTCGGAAAGCAGTTCTCGCAGTTCTCCGTAGAGATTTGGAGGCATCACAGGTAGGCATGTCACATTTCCAAGAAGCCATTGCTTCTACAAAACCAAGTATAACTCAGGAAACGTTAGAGCAGTTCACCAAGTTTGCTGCCCGTTTCCTCGGACAATAATCAAATAATCAAAACTCATACTATAAAATGAAAAAGGACGGTTAATCGCAATGACTTGGGAACTTGAACCAACTGAGAAGCTAACCATTGCAAAAAGCATACTCCCTAAAGCCGAAGAAACGTTGCTCTTAGTGGCGAAGGCAAAAATCGCTAAAGGGGTTCGTGCCGGTGGCGAGACCTTAATGGTGAAGGGTCAAGACGGGCATTTCGTTTTGACTAGCTATCGAGCAGCTTTCGTTGCAGAAGTCGAAGGCTTACCACCGACTGAAGCCTACAAAGGTGAATTAGAGAAGGCTTTCAAGCACAGTAAAGTCTTCTTCAATGTGCCTCTTGTGTTTCTTCCCGAACTCCAAGAAAATCCTGAATGTTATTCCAACTGGAAGAAGCACATCAACCTAGCGGTTGAGCGTTCTGATGGCGTACAAGAAGTTGTTTACATTAAAGCCACAGGAGAACTCCTCGACTTTCAACGAACCAGCCATGATTTCTTCAAGGGCTGCTTCAGCGGACCTATCGACTTCTACACTCTCCTAGAAAGTGGAGTCAAACACGAAAAGACAACAGAAACCGCCATCTATGATCTCATCGGAAAACGTATCCTCATGCAAATGACCGCAGTTCCCGAGAGCATGCTTCAAAGTTACAATAATAAGGCTCAGAAATTATTCACGGCGTTTGTAACGTTTCTCGGGCAAAAAGGACAGGGCGGCTACTATGATGCAGTAGCTCGAACCATCGCCCTTCGCGGAGATCATGTTCATATCTCCATGGACTGGATTGCGCAATCAGCAAACTCAGCGATTCAGCAAAAAACTCAACAGTTCATTGAAGAATGGCGGAGTAAAGTAGAAGCAAAAGGAGAACGTCTCGGTGACCGGTATGAAATCACAGGATTTTAGCCATTCACCAATAGTTATTTGAAGTCAGAAGTATTCGCACATAAGAGAAGGAGGCTTTCATCGTGGCAAAAACCGTATGTCTAATGGCACCAGATCCACAATTAGGACCCCACCCAAGCATCCCTATTGGTGATGTGGGCGGTCAAACCTATTGGACCCAAATGATTCAAGCCCCACACAAGGATCGGGGTGCCCAAGCAATCCGGGCCTTTCGGCGACTCACCCGGCTTGCTGCCTTTGGTGGTTTTACTACCGGAAGAACTCTTACACGAACACTCCCCTCGGGGACAGAAATCCAAGAATCCGATGCCCGACTACCCCAGTTCATCTACCACCCACCGGACTTGGAACGCGACATGGAACAAATCGAAATCCTCGAAAAGGATGCAAAAATCTATGTTCCTCCAGACTGGCTCTGTTGTGCCTATGGTGAGGAATTCAATAATGGTAATCGAGAATTCAAAATCTATGAAGTCTGGGAACCCAGTGAAACCCCTTATACCATTGAAACATTTCCCTCACCGCTGATAAAGACAGGATGGCGAGGTCAAGGCTTCAAAACGAATATTGTCTATATTTACACCGGACGAGTTCATGTTTACGCAAATACAGGTGTGACCCAAACATCGGATCTTGCCCGGCTCACATGGACTGGAAAATCTTGGCGTCGAGAAGAGTTCGATATTCCTATGAAGAGTGGCGTTGGCAAAGAAGCAAAAACAATCTATCACCGATCAGTTCGTCTTCAAGAACCCTATGGGCTTCTCTTTGCTTTTGTTGTTGATGATGCCCGTGAACTCATCACAACCCTTCACGAACAACGCATTCCAATGAACTCCCAAGAACTTGTAGAATACCTGAAAACACTCATTGACAATGTCATGCGAGATAAGTTTTCAGAACACGAATTCATGAGTGCCCTTCGTGATGAAGCCGAAATTCGTGATGATGTACGGAAAATTGTCGCAAAGGCGTTTCAACGACTTGGACTTAACCTTGTTTCCCTCTCTGCAGGTGTTCTCTCAATTGAAGAAAAGCTATGGGATCGCTTCTTTTACTGGCGAGTAGCTGGGGTTCATCCCGCCCAAGTGTTGTGGGCAGAAAAATCCGTTGAAATTGCGGAAAAGACTGGTCAAGCACCCACGTTGCCTGCTACCATTCCCACAGGACCCTTGGCGGAGGCTGAACGGCAACTCCGGGAACGCGCTCCAGCCAAGACACCACGTCGAGAAAAGGCCAAGGCGTCCATCACTGAGAAACCCAGTAAAACTGAAGAAGCAAAAGAAAAAGATGAGGAAAAGGACTAACACCCACTAATGTCTCCTTAACAAAAAGAGGAAGTAAATGGTATGACACCCAATGAAGGCTCATCGGTCGACAAACCTCCTCTCTTTTCTGGACCTTTGCTTCCAATCTTCTATCTCCGATTAGTTGAAGCGTTATCTGTTGAACATGCAGGGAACCCTACAGCCATTGAACGTGCCCTTCACTCCCTCGGGAAGACCATGGCCACTCCGTTACTCCTTGGGCTCGTCAGTCGTTACGGGGAACCGCAAGAGAAATTCTTTCCCAATTCTGCGGATCTTTTCCTTAACCGGGTTGATGAATATCTCAGACGAAATTGGGAACTTGCCACAGGATTCCCGCCGGCTTCCATGGAATTCACGGATGATCGAACCCTTCTACTCCGAACCGATTCCTGTCCAATCTGCTCACAGGATACCTTCGAAGCTAATTTGGATCTTCGGTATTGTGAGTTGATATCGGGGGTGCTTGAAGGTCTTCTTCAACATTGGATTGACAATCTAAAGATTGCTTATATTGCACGGGTAACCCAGACCGAGGGGCGCCTCCAGGGCAATTCTCATTGTGTCTTTCAAATAGTTTTTGCCGATAAAACGGACTAGCCCTTACTGGCACCTATCTTCCAGTTATTGCAACTTCGTTACTTCTTCCAGCTCTGGAATTATCCAATCTAATCCTTGGTCTACGAGGCGTTTCTTCGTGGGAATTCCACGTTCATCCCATCCACGCTTCTGATAATACCAGGACAGCATCTTCTCAAATCCATCTTTATCAAGTTTTGACCCCGTTAATGGACCACACGATAATGGTTCTTTGAACCACTTAGCAGGTGGCTGGTCCATACTGCGATCCCATTCACCATTGGATTCTCGGACAGCATAAGAACGCACTAAAGCGTAGACTCGGTCTGCAACATTCCAGAAGTCGTCTAGTGTCCATTTCAATCCCGTTGCTGCTGCAAAATACTTCGGATACCATTCGAGGTCAAACCCCACTTCAATCCATGGGAAACGGCAGCCTACAAGTTGTTCGAACATCCCACCACGAATTCGTTGGAGTTCAATGACCTTGTCGACCTTGCTTTCATCATAGGTTTCACGTCCTACGTCAACCTCATAGGTGATTATCCAGCTCTCCTTATGGTGTGCACCAATCGAACAGACCCCGAATGCCAGAGCCATTCCCGGTGCTGCGTGGCAGTCGTATCCCGAGACTTCTAATCCTTTCACTTGCATGGCAAAATCCATAGCATCTTTACCGAGTTTCCTAGCGAAGTGCCGGGTCCCTTCCGCCAAATCTGGACCAAGTGAACCGCGTCGAAAGGCAATGTCAGAAACCAATTGTTTCGTAGCCTGAAAATCTCCCCAATCCAACTTTTCATCCAGCATACCCTTTTCGGAAGCTTCCATGGCAAAACCGATGGTGTTCCCCAGTGAGATGGTGTCCAGACCATATTCATCCGCTAACCGATTTAGAGTAGCTACTTCACGCAAATCCCGCATACCGATATTTGAGCCAAGGAGTGCTACATTCTCATAATCTAACTCGGCGGACTGACCTTCTGAATCCTGTATACAATGACCACATTGCATGGTACAAGATGGACACCCACGCGTTTTCACCTTCAGCTGCTCCATTGTCTCTCCACTCAAGGCGTCAGCATGTTCGAACTGCCCCTCCTTGAAGTTGTAACTGGGAAGCACACTAAACTCCTGACACCAAGAATGAACCAACATAGTTCCCTGGGTCATCCAATTATCATAACCAGGTTTTTCCCGAATATCTTTGAAGCCATCACGACCCAGTTGACGAAACGCTTGGAGATCCGCAATCTCTGGGGTTTTACTACCCTTTGCTACCAACGCTTTCAGGTTCTTTGATCCCATCACGGTGCCCATGCCAGGACGGCCACCTGCTCGCCCCATCATGGAACGCACAACTGCATATTTAACAAGATTTTCGCCACCCTGACCAATCATAAGGGTGCCAACACTCTTTCCATGCTTATCCTCAAGTTTTTGCTCCGCTTCAAAGGCACCTATACCCCACAACTGACCCGCATCGAGAATACTCACATCGGAATCCTCAATCAGCACGTACGAGGGTTCCTTGGCTTTTCCTTCAACCACAACGAAATCATACCCTGACCGCCGGAGTTGAGACCCGAAATGCGAACCAAGATTACCATCACCATAAATTCCTGTTAACGGACTTTTAGACGCAACAACTGTTTTACCAACATTCGGCATCGAAAGTCCAGAAAGTGGTCCAACTGCAGCGATGAATTTGTTACTGGGTGATAAGGGATCGGTTCCTCGAGGCACCTCATCCCAGAGGGTTTTAGCGGCAAATCCACGACCACCGACAAACTGTAGAGCGAGATCCTTCGAATAAGCTTCGGCGGTGGCTTCTTTGGTTGTTAGGTTGATACGTAGTAGCTGTCTTATCCAGCCTTTCATGTTCAATTCACCAAACACTGAATCTTGCACTCAGTCCGAGTGGAATCCACATATAGCTTTCGCAGATTTGGAATCAAAAGTAGTTCATCTGCCAAGACATGGAACATAGGCATTTATCAATCGGAAACGCCAAGTCACAGGCATGAGTGAATCATCTACAGATTGTGTCTTCTGCAAAATTGTCGCTCAACAACTTCCCGCAAACATCGTCTATCAGGATGAGGAAATTATCGCCTTCCTCGACATCCGACCAATCAACCCAGGACACACCCTTGTCATCCCCAAGAAACATGCTGCTAGCTTAGAAAAACTGGATTCCCAACTTGGTGGTCGCCTCTTCCAAATTGCCGGACGTATCGCTGCTGCACTACGCAAATCAGGTCTTCGTGTGGAAGGAATCAACGTCTGGCTTGCTGATGGCAAAGCAGCCTTTCAGGAAGTACCCCATATTCATATTCACGTCATTCCACGGTTTAAAGGGGACGGATTACGAATTCAAGTTGGCCCCGATTATGGAAAAACACCCCCTGATGAAGAAATGCAAAAACAGGCCACCAAAATACGCAAAGCTCTCAAAGACATCTAACAAATTCTGCCCTGAAACGAAATCTCAAATACATGAACTATCGGATAAGCAATCAGCTGAAAAATGGGCCTGGTACGATGAAGCTAAGCAGAAAAATCATTCTCCTCCTTTCTCTATTTCTGATTGGGCTAGTCGTTTCACCGTATTCTACAGCACAAAAACCTCTTACCATTCAGGTAACTCCTATCGCTCTGGGGGATTCCTGGAGTGTTCTTTGGATGAGCCACCATAATGACGCGCTTTTTGCCGTCGCCTCTTCAGCCGATGCAGTGTTTGTTGCAGGAACCACAATTACCCTAACTGACACCGTCAAGGAAAACATCATTCTCTTGAAATACTCCACTGAAGGTGAACTGCTCTGGAACCAGACTTGGAATGCCCCGTTCAATGAAGCTGCCTATGCACTAGTCACCTCTCTGGATGCTCTCTATCTTGCAGGACAAACCACAACCGGTCCTTATGGCACGAATGGGCTCCTCGTAAAGTTAGACTTAGATGGTAACCAACTTTGGAATGTCTCATTCGGGAATTTTCCAACTGAATGGTTCACAAGTATCGCAATTGGTATTGATGGAATCTATGTAAGTGGTATCGTTCGAAGAGTGATTCCAGATGATGCTGATGCAATGATTGCTAAATTTGATTTTAATGGAAATGAGCTCTGGTCTGAGGCTTGGGATATGGCAGCGGTCGATCGTGGCCTTGGAGTTGCCGTGGGGTCAGATGGGGTTTACATTGTCGGTGACTATGGTGCAAACTGGGAAGGATCAACAAATAATGCCTTTCTTGCCAAATATTCCCTAACCGGTGTTCACATCTGGAATCAAACTTGGGGCGGTGCAGAAAGGGATATCGCTCGTGCAGTCACCGTGAACAACGGGAGTATCTATGTTACCGGATCTACCCAATCCCTCAGTACAAGTCCAACCGGAGAACTATTCTTAAGGAGTTATAATCGCACCAGCAGCCTGCTTTGGGAAACTCTGGAGAATACGGGAGTAAATCACAACGGAGTTGGGCTCCACGCTACTGATGACACGGTCTATGTGGGAAGTGAATATAATGATCCAAATGCAGGGTATCGAGTCAATCTTCTAAACTACAATGTCACAGGTGAACTCCTTTGGGAAAGTCCTTGGGGCGGGGAAGGTAACTGTCTACTTTTTGGTTATGCATTCGGGGGTGACAGTCATTTTCTTGCGGGAACCACGTTGGGCTGGCTTTCCGACTCAACGAATGGCTTTCTGGTGAAATTCGGAATTGATGGCGAAACAGGCCCTGGACCTGTCGAATTACTTGAACCCGTGTTTCTCAACCTTTATGGGTCACTAATCCTTTCATGGACCCAAGCCTTTGATGCACACGCAGCCATTGATCTTTATGAACTGCAAATGGATAGCACTCCCTATTTCACCATCCCTGACCAAACTTGGAATCTTAATGCCACGAGCCTTCTTCTATCAAACCATCCTATTGGCACCTACTATTTTCGGGTTCGAGCCCGAGACCAAACGAACCTGTTCGGACCGTGGAGCAATGTAATCATGGTTACGGTGACATTAGTTCCCCCAACTCTGTTCAATCCCTGGATTGCACCGTTAGTCCTTATCATGGGCATGTTAATTGGTGTAGCCATAGTGCTATGGGTCTTCATCCGCCGTTGGCGAATCCGATAGCAAACCGTTACTTACCCGATTTATAATAGAGGTAAAGTCCCACAACTAATGCAAGAACTGCAAGCGCTAGTTTAAGACCATTCACAAGAAACAGTGCCTCATTGAACAGAAATCGTGTTGGGATAGGCACAAAGTACTCCATTGCTCGATAAGCATGGGTAATAAGTACGGTGACCAGAAGGACATACAGCAAAATCGACTTTTCAAGATTAGAGCTCCTTAATACGACTCGAAGGAGTCCTGCTGCAGCAAGGATGTCAATAATCAGCAACACAATATTGATGATATTTGCCCATTCATTCCCGGGGCTCAGAATTGCCATTCCGATGAACAGAGCTGCACCCTCGAACAGCAAGATGAGGGCTAAGACGAGGCAAAACCACCACAGAAGTTTAGACAATGCTTTCATTGAATTCTCCCCGCTTATTATGTCGGGACGACTCGTTTCCCACGTGGAATAATGAAGGGCACGGTTTCTCGATAAGTGCCGTAGATGTCACCGAATCGGCGAAGCAACTCAACTTCTTCATACCCCAATAACGCTAGCTGTAAGGGTGTAAACAAGAGTGCAACTAGTATTAGCGGGAAAAAGTCAAACATTAATGCAAATGCAGGAGTTGCAAGGATGAAACCTAGAGTTTGTGGGTGACGACAATAGGTGTATGCTCCACCTGTCACCAAGGTCGAGGTTCGACGGCTGATACCAATCTCGCCACCTTGGGCTCGATCTCGACCAAGTGATGTCACACCCCACACAATGAACATGACTGCTAGGATAAGTAGAACTGTACCTGCGAGGAGCTCTATGAAACGCCAAGGATTCAGTAAGCTAGCTCCTGATAATAATTGCCAGGGAACCTGTGGCAGATACCATGTTAAGATGATTGCGATTATTAGTATCACGAAATAGAGAATATTCGGAAGTATGACAATTATTATCTGTCCCTTTGAGATTTGACGAATTCTTTCACCCATAGGATTTCCTCCAGACTTTAGACTGCTAATTATGCGAGCATGGCTCGTCTTCCTGTTATTCCAAGCACCAGTAAATAAATTCCTGCCAACAACAACCCGGTCGCAAGGATAAGGGCGAGTAGGAATTGAGCCGCCGTAGGTTGGATTACAATGAAGATTACAAGAGCAATGATAATAACTCCAATGATTACCAAAAAGATCCGGTGCCAAATTGAATAAACGGCTCCTAAGATTCCTGCGATGAATAAAGTGATGCCCAGAATCAGTAGAGCTATCGTGAGGATGATAACCCATAGTAATCCTCCAATGGGCCAATAGATAATCGCAAGAATTGATGTAACGTTGAAAAAAAGGCCAACGATGACATTTGCAATACGTTGTCGGTGGGATTGAAACGTTTCGTGATAGCCTTTGACTATACTCGAAATGCCAAACACGAACAAGGCCACCCCAAGAAGAATCACCATGAGTGCCAGCCACGCTTCAGTAAGCAAGAACACTGTTCCAGATAACGAGATGAGAATTAGCCCGAAAATTACATCTAAAACTCGGGTCCAAT
>JAEOTD010000104.1 GCA_016839995.1 Candidatus Hermodarchaeota archaeon | reverse complement strand
TTGGGGTCACATAATGTAACTATTTTCACAGGGTACAAACAAGCTCAAGACAGCCATATAAACGCCTAAATAGAAGAAAATCGAAATAGGATGCCCATATTAGTTGAGGGCATTCAAATGGACAGAAGAGTGAAAGTAGGTCTTGCCTTAGTGTTGGTGTTGGGTGTAACCATTGTTGGGGTTACCACTGCGGCTTCTCCTCCTACCTTAACATACACTAACTCATTCACGGTTCATGGTATGTGGGATTATGTGGATGAAGAGGTTCATAATTTTACAGTAGGTTGGCCTTATTGGCAGTTTAAAGTGGTTGTTAACGTAACAGAGATGGTGGGGGGATATCCAAATCCTAGTCTTGTTAGAGATGTTGACATCTATCGTTCACCGGGTTTTAGTAGCCCTGGCCATCTAATGCAGCATTTGGAAATTAGCGAGGTGGGTATTCGTTCGACAAATTGGATTACGGCAGGAGGTTACTTTAACATCACAATTCGGGCGGGACACGATTACGCTTTGGGCGGCGGCGGTTTCAGTGGTCAAGTTTCTGTGTACTGTCGTGGTTGGGTTTATGTTATACTTTATGGAGAATCTGACAGCTAAAGACACACTTTCGGTTGATTGCGTTTATCTCTGGGAAACCCCTTATCCAGTTTGAACCGAAATCACCTATAGATTACCCTTTTCGAAGGGTTGGGATGACTTCGCGTCCAATGTATTCAAATTTATGGAGTTGATCTTTGTCATACCATACTGGGTAATAGAAAATGAATTCCGTGATACCAATGTCACGGTAGGGTTGAATGAAGTCTAGAAAGTTGTTTTCTGAATCAAAGACCGTTTCTGAGTAGGGGGAGAAATACAAGAAAGATCGGCGCAGGGTGTTAGGGTCACGACCAAGTTCTTCACAATA
This sequence comes from Candidatus Hermodarchaeota archaeon, assembly GCA_016839995.1. Lineage (GTDB taxonomy): Archaea > Asgardarchaeota > Hermodarchaeia > Hermodarchaeales > Hermodarchaeaceae > Hermodarchaeum. The sequence goes on along the minus strand of JAEOTD010000104.1, from coordinate 5,045 downwards.
CTTGTCAAGTATTTGATTTCGTTTGTTGGTGTCTTTCAGCAATTTTTCTGGAGGAGCGCCCCAATCACCGCCATAGGAATTCCATGTGTCGGCATATTTTGCTGTGACTTTCAGCATTGATGGTCCCATGGCACCGATGGTGATTGGAGGGCGTGGGGTTTGGAGTGGTGCAGGTGCCATGCTTGCCTCTTTCAGCGAATAATAGCGCCCTTCAAATGAACTGATTCGATTTCGTAAAGCCTGATCAATAATCTCTACTGCTTCACGAAACCGTCTAACCCGTTCGGGCGGAGCCCAGTCTTCAATGCCGGTCATGCGGTAAACCGGATCGACAGCCCCAGATGCGCCCGCACCTAATCCTAGCTCTAATCGCCCCCCTGAAATGTGATCCACCGTTAATGCTTGACGGGCTAAAATGGCAGGGAACCGTAGTGGATTCGCGGTTACAAGAGTACCAATCCGTATCTTTTTGGTGACTGTAGCTAGTCCAGAAAGTAATGTCCAGGCTTCAAACCATGGTTCATTGGGTGACACATAGTTAACGAAGTGGTCAGCCACCCATACACTATCAAAATTAAGTTTTTCAATGAACTGCCAAAGCTTTACCATTTTATTCCAAGGTTCAGATTGTAAAGTTATGATTCCAAATCGAAGTGGTTGACTCATGCTTTCACCTTCTCAGATTCGTGCAGCAGAGACCTCTAAAGCGATTTACTGAATTCTGTTTGATGCATCAATGATTATTCACTAATAAGGTGAACTCACAATATGTGATTAGTTGTAAAATTCGGGTTCTAACCTGCCAGGAATAATAACCAATCTCTTCATACTTGAACTGCTATCAATCTAAGTTCATTAAGTAGTGGGTAATTATAATCGCAGCATAGACACCTGTTCCAACCGCAGTGGCAATCGATTGAGTAATTGGTCTGACATCACCAGCAGCCCAAATACCTTCAATGTTCGTGGCACCGCGTTGATCAGTGATGATGCTTTGACGCTCATCAACTTCAATCCCCATTGGAATGGCTAGCTCAGAGCGTGGGACTCCAATCCAAGCCACAAAGAAGGCGTTGCATTCCAAGGTTCGACCATCAGTGGTAAGAAGCTGTTGACGTTGACCGGGCGCGTGTATTTTAACTTCTCGAATGAGACCTTGGGTCCATTCAAATCCGGATTGGCTGAGAATGGTTTCGAATTCTTTCGTGAAAGGGGCGTAGCCATCTTCGGTCATGAAGATGCGGATACGCTTCGCATAGGGTTTGATGGAACGTGCGACATGCAAGGCACTATTGGCTGATCCTGCATTGACAATTATGATGTCTTTTCCTTTAGTTATTGGGCTATCACAATCGGGACAATAGTAACTCATGTGATCCTTAGCCGCGTAGGGAAGCCATTTCTTCCAATCTCCATCGACCTTGGGGTGTTTTCGAGAAATCCCTGTAGCTAAGATTATCGTTTTTGCTGTTAATGTGGTTGGCGTTGGTTTTGAGGTTTTGATGTGGAGTTGAAAATTGGGGACCTTCCCTTCGATGCGTAGGACATTTCCGAAAAGGGTTTTGACCTTGAATCCGCGAAGTTCTTTTCGCAGTTTCTGAAGGATATCAACGCTAGCTTCGAGGGGTTTGATTCCAGGATAGTTATGAATTGGTGTGTTCGCGAATTGCATGGGTGACGTTTTGCGATCTACTATCAGCACTTTTCGATGGTGAAATGCTAGATGCATGGCGGCCGCGATTCCTGCAGGTCCGCCCCCAACGATTACAGTATCGTAATGAGTTGATTCAGTGGTCATCGTTCACCCTCCAGTATTTGCTTACAAATTCACGTTCCATGGTTAGAATGGTGTGACTGGTTCGGGCATGGGCATTCCGACAAACCCAATCATGCGCTTATACATCTCTAAGTATTGGTTTCCCCGAACGGTGACCCGGAATAAGCGTCGATTGTCTTCTTCGACGACTTCGACTAGTCCACGTTCTTCAAGGAATTCTAATGTGGTTTTCGCTCGGTCCACTGGGAGGTTGGTTGACCTTGCAGCCCGGGTCAGCGGGCAGTATCCGTGAATGATAATAATTCGGATGAGCATGGCGTAGATATCATAACGGGTTCGTTTATGAATTGGGCCCTCCTTGGACATCTGCATCACCTTCGTCATCTGTAACTACCGAAGCATCCGGAACCTCAAGGCTTTCTTCAGGGATTTCCTCGGGGAGATCATCCTCTTGTGGTTCTTGAGGGGGTTCTTCTTTAGGCGTTCCCTTTCCATAGCGGATCAATTCTCGAGCAACCATAGTAAAAATTACGGCAACCCAAGCGAAAACCTGATATTTACTCATAAATGTCGCAAGGTCAAGAGATCCAAGAAGATACATCTGGATAAGATTGTAGATGAGCCCCAGAAGACTCATGCCAGCACCAATACCGATTATATGGACAGCTGTCCGGTGGCGACCTAATGGCAGTAGAAGACACCCAAGGAGGACGGTCCATCCACCCATAAATGAGAGGAAGGCAAGAATAGATAATACAATAATCAGAATGTCCGTAACAAGCGGATTAGGACTAAGACTAATAGCAATTTGGATTGCCCACCCCCAGAACCCTGTGGAGGTCCCATAATAACCTGTGACGATAAGAAGTATCCCACCAATCAGTGCAAAGATCATAGCCGCGATATTTCGTTTGTGCATACAACCACCTTACATGGGTAAATCATCGGAGAAACCATGTTCTCCTCAAATGCTTCCTAATACCCTGTGTTTATCCTTTAAAACCCGTCCCCCGTTACGAAAACTCCACACCAAATGTCACCCACAGGCGTTTCTTGAAAAGGTTTTTCTACCGTTATACCTCAGTGAGGCACACATTGCAAATCATCTGAGGCTACAACAATGGGAAAACGAATTGAAGAAATCACGCAGCTCCTCACTGAACTCGAAGTCCGATACGAACTCAAAGACGAAACAGTCGTCGCCCTCTGGAAGACTGATAAATGGGACAACCTTGTTGTCAACTTCATTTTTTCACCCAATGATGTTTGGTTGACCATTGTGGGTTGGCGAAAATTTCCCAAGCTTTCAGGGGGAGAAAAATCTGAATTCTACATGAAATTACTCCAAGAAGCATGGTCATGGAATGGAGTGAAGTATTGCTTGGATCCTGATGGAGACCTCGCCGTTGTTGTAGAAACAGCAGATACTGAACTTAGTGCAGAAGAGTTGTCTCGATATATTCGTCAGGTGCTGAATGCAGCTGATGAAATGCACGATTGGGTTCCTGAAAAAGCATGGGAAGAATAAACACTTAGTGTTTAGAGCTTTATCTGGAATACTCCCTCAAGCCATAGCTATAGGTGTTTGTCCTTTCGACGATTGAGATTGAGTCCAAGGATTTTCAGGACATCTGCCACTTTGACAAGTGTGTTTACACAGCCATCGCGAAAGAGGAGAATCCCACGTCCAACGATACCGAGTTTTTTGAGGAGGAGTCCTCCAAGGAGCGCTTCTTTCTCACAAGCAATACCGAGGATGGCGTGGGGTTTGCTGAAGTCAATGATTTTCTGAGCCATACTACCTCCAGGGAGTATGTAGACGCCCTTGTAGCCAAGTTTGTCTGCGGCCTCGGTGATGAGGTGGACTTGGCATTCGGGGTTGCAGTGTTGACATATGTAGCCGTGTTCGCCTAATGGTGCTTTACAGTCGGATTGGCGGAGGCATTGGGGAACAAAAACAATACGTTCCTCTGGTGGAATCTTATGGAATTCCTCTTTGTTTTCGTGATTCATTTTTTGGATATAGGCCTGGATGACTTCTTTTTCGGTACAGCCGTTCTTTTTCGCTTCAGTTTTGATTCGGTTTAGTACTTCCAATTCCAGTGCAGAATCAACCATGAACAGGAACTCCAAGTATAAGGAAACGCAGGTTGGGTGGGACTACTCAAAGATAGCACACCATATATATGTATCAGTAACGCCAGTCAGGATTCTTTAAGAAAGTGGCCACAATGGACAAAGAAAACGTAGGCACGATTTTCATTCTCATCGGGCTCTTTGTCTATGGTATCCATCCCGTTGTGGCGGAGTTTGGTGGATTACTGATTGCTCCCCTATTCTTTGCTGCCATTGCAGCCCTCATTGCAGGACTAGTGGCAGTCATCATTGCCCGCCAATCCACAACCCCCATGAGTCGAAATATTGTCCGCTCAGATTTGCTTCGGTTAGTTATGGCAGGAGTTCTGGGGACGTTTCTAGCTTACACGTGCTTGTTTATCGGCGTGCAACTTTCGAGTTCAAATAACGCCGCGATAATTCTGCGATCGGAACTAGTTTTTGCATTGATTCTAAGTTATCTTTTTCTGAATGAAACCATTTCCCGTCAGCAACTATTGTGGATGTCATTAATGGTCTTTGGCGTTATGTTAGTCGTTGTAACAAATCAATTAACAACACTGGGAATCGGAGATCTCCTTCTGTTAGGAACTCCAATAGCGTGGGCATCTGGACATACACTCGCAAAGCCTGTGTTACGACGTGTATCTTCGTGGACTGCGGTTGCTTACCGGAATCTAGTAGGCGGTATTTTACTCTTACTTCTGGCAACTGGGGTAATTATTCTTGGAGTCCCAATTCTTAATACAATAAACCTCACATTCGTTGTTATTGTTATTCTGATTGAAGCAGGTGTTATTCTGCTAGCACATATTCTATGGTATGAGGGGATTCGGCGGATTAACCTTGGCAAAGCAACCGCTTTAATTGCCCCTGCGCCTTTGGTCACCTTCACACTCTATGCAGTGGTTTTTCAGATTCCTCCCAGCCCATGGCAACTTGTTGGAGCAGCAATTGTGATTGTTGCCACGATTCTGCTAGCCCGTGAAGTAAGCCTGCGTCGTGACTCGAATACCTCTGAATCCCATTGACCCCCAGTTCCTACTAACAAAGTACCCTAACAATCACATCTAAAAACCCTTGAGGATTAAAGGCGCAACGAGTTGGTTTTGATGGTTGGCTCACCAAAATCCTTTCCACTGGAATCATTGTT
>JAEOTD010000103.1 GCA_016839995.1 Candidatus Hermodarchaeota archaeon | reverse complement strand
CGTGGATGAATTTTCGCAAAGATTGGTGTCAGGAGAGCCCCAATGATTGGGAACAACCAGCAAAGCCAAGCAACGTAAGGAAGCATTTTTCTTTTTCACCCCAGGTTAATGTCGCAGTTTGTTGAGTTTTCGGATATCGAGAGTTCCGAATTTATTGTAAGCTCGAATGATGAACGCCAAGGCAATTGCGATGATACCACCGCCAATACAGATACTGACGAGGACAATCGCCTGGGCCATTAAGTCAATGTAAAAGCCCGACCACGCCGTTGCAAAGACAATGAAGTTCAAGTGAGCGCCGTCGAGTAACAATTCCAAGGCAATGAGGAATTTGATCATGTTCCGTTTTGTGGCCATGCCATATATGCCAAGAGCATACAAGAAAACGGCTAAGATGAGGAACGCAATAATTGGAACACCTAAGATATCAAGATACGCCATTGTGCCCTACTCCTTCTCCTTTGCTTCGGTTGGTTCTTTTATTACCTCATAGAAGAACGCGGAACTGGCTAAAGCCGCTGCGAATAGAAACACGCCTAACATGACCATATCGATGCCACGATAATGCCACAGCATGTCACCCAATGCTTGAATAACAGCATAGATGTTGTCTGGTGACGCAACAAACCGGGCTACCCATGTGGCTGGATCAACTACCACACTGGGGTCCAGATAGAGTGGGGCAGCCATCCCAATAACGTAAGCAAGAATAGCGCAGAACAGGATAGTGAGTATACAACCGGCGGCTTTGATTTTCATCAGACGTCCTCCTCTTCGATTTCCCCAGTGCCACGACGTGTCGTTAACGATATCCCAGAAATGATAATGACTGTAACAGCTCCCGCGTAAATCGCGAGTTGGAAGAAAGCTACCCAGATTGCAAAGAGCGCAAGGTAAAGTAAGGCCAAAGTGATTGCGGAGCCAGCGAGGTAGAGTGCGGCATGTAATAGGTCCTTATCTTCTATTGCTAGCCATGCAAAAATGGCAGTCATGATGATTAGGATGTAAATTGTGAGAGCAGGAACTATTAGCATAAAGATAATCATGAGAATAGATAATACGATTAATGCAAGAATCCCAATAGTAACAGTACGTGGTAATGACATCGTTGGGTGCTCCGTCACGGTGACTGAGGTACTTAGACCCGCTTTTTGCTGTGTTCTGCTTAAAAGTGTGACTACAAGTTTGAACTTTTTAGGGGCTAACCTGTTTTGCATCTTTGTCTTTGATTTAATGAAAATGGTTATACGAGAGGAGCGCCCCATCTACCCTCAGAAGCCTATTTCAGGGAGGATTGCTGACTGTTTCATTACCTCCAACTATCTCAATATTTGGCTACAAGGATTCAGGTAAAACTACTGTAACTACGAGAATAATTGAACACCTTGTTGAGAAAGGGCGCCATGTACTCAGTGCTAAACATGTGGGCGAACCGACGTTTTCACTGGATAGTCCGGGAACCGATTCGCATCGACATCTAGAGGCCGGGGCGGAGGCAACCTTTCTTCATAGTGAAACCTCAACTGCCCTTCTTCTTCGAACACCAATCACTCAACTAAGGGAATTCCTAAGTTTTGGAGCCAAGGTTGTCCCGGCTGATGTCATTGTGCTTGAAGGTTTTCGGTTTTGGACGCAGAAAGATCCGCATATAGCTAAGGTTATCTGTATTCGCACATTGGATGAAATCCCCGAATTTCAAGCCGAAACCGCAAGCCCTATCCTTGGCCAATGCACTCTCAACCAAGACATTGATTCGGTAATCCGTATCCCTGATGAGTTTTCCTTCTTATTAGAAGCGATAGACAAATGGCTTCTCTCTGCACCAACCATTCCGATGGGTGACCAAGAATGACATCTGAAGAAAGAAAAACAACGCTCATAATATTTGATCGTGAAATTGGGATGAATGACTATGTCGACCGGCTTCTTCAAACTGTGGTCCTTGCAATTGTATCTACTCTTCGAGCGCCTAAAACGAAAGGCACCGAGAAGGTCCGGATTGAAATCAGCGATTAGTATCTAGGCTGAATATGAAAGTAAAAGTTCCTGCGGGAGCAAGCCTTTTATACAAAGCCAAACCCTTGAACTTCTAACGAGCCATAGAACCTGTGGTGAACGCAGAAAATGCAGGTTGATTATTTCAGCTGGCTAAATAACTTCGGTAACGTTGGCTGGTTCCTTGCGGCCTTCGGCATCGTTCTAATTATCGTCCTTCTCATGTACTGGATCGGCAAACGCATCGCTCCAAGTAATCCGACGAAGGAAAAGACCACAACCTATGCGTGTGGTGAAGATCTTCCCCCAAGTAAGGCACAATTCCACACTCACCTTCTCCGCTACGCTGTATATTTCACCATCTTTGACATTGTCGCCTTCATCTTGGCAACATCAATGGGCATCTTTGGGTGGGTGCCAATCATCTTCTTAGGAGTCACTTTCCTAGCGATTATCATTCTGCGTAAATAAACGAAGAGGTTTACACAATGGGTATCGTTGATAAAATTGTAACATGGGCACGCATCAAATCGCCTTGGGTGCTTCATCTCAACTCAGGCGGGTGCAATGGTTGTGACATCGAAATCCTCGATGCACTAACACCCCGCTATGACCTCGAGCGCTTTGGTGTCCTGTTGAAGGGCAGTCCTCGACATGCAGACGTTCTTCTGTGTTCAGGACCAATTACGAAACAAGCTGCAAAACGGTTTTTGCGAATTTATCATCAGACACCTGATCCGAAATTCGTTGTGGGGATCGGAGCATGTACGATGTCAGGTGGTGTATTCCGAGAATGCTACAATGTCACTGGTGGTCTGGATGGAGTAATTCCCGTTGATGCTTGGATTCCAGGGTGTCCACCAAAGCCCGAAGCGATAATCTATGGTGTTGCAGCCCTGCTTGGGAAACTAGCAGGTTCATGAGTTTTTTATGGAATTGATGGAGGAAACACAGTATGGCAAAAGAAGAGAAACCCCCGAAAAAACCTACTAAGAAAGAAGCGGGCATGATGGCTGAGATTGAAAAAGCCATGGATGCCGATTTCGTTTCTTCCGAGTTCTTACGAGAGCACAGTATCTATGTGACCGTCAAGGCGGAAGCTGTGCGTAAAGCGGTTGAATGGATGAAACAGGAATGGGGGTTAACCCATCTATCAACAATTACTGGAATGGACTTAGGAGGCGAACTGGCCGTCATTTACCACTTTGAGGTGAAGGCGGTCTCAGTGAGTTTACATCTTCAGGTTCCCACCTCACATCCTGACGTAGATTCCATCACTCCGCTAATTCCTGGTGCAACCTTGTATGAGCGCGAGGTGCACGATCTCTTAGGAATTAAATTCAAAGGGCATCCCAATCTCACGCGACTAATCTTGCCCGAAGATTGGCCCAAAGACGTCTATCCACTCCGGAAGGATTGGGAATCACCACGTCTTGACAAGCCGAAGAAATAGAATACTCCGAAGAGCATCCATTAGTTTCCTATTTTTCGACTTGATACTGGAATCGCAGGAGTGAGGAGACTACTTTGGCCTCGCAGGTTTAGTTCCTAGCTTTGTTAAGGTCCCAACGGTTCCGTCGTTGAAATGCGGGGATCGATGGAGACTGTCTCCGTATTTTTCGATTTCACGAGCTTCATCTGCTAGGAGGGCTGCAGTTCGCATCATTTCATGGGCACTTGCAACCGTGGGAATGTACTTTTCGTGCTCTTTTTGTTTGAAGCACCCTTTGACGTTAATGGCAGCAACCGCAACAGCAATCTCATAGGCTGCTCTAGCTTTCACTTTAGCGTACGGATTCGAAAACTGTCCTGCACTGACGGCTTTGGCAGCGTTTACAACAAGAGTGGGTAACTTGGGTGTTTTTCCTGCGGATATACTAGCGATGACAGCATCGAGGGCAAGTTGGACCCGTCGTAGTGCACCACTGGCAGCAAGCACTCGTATGACATCTACATTGAAGAGCACCATCTCAGTGGGATCTAAGAATTCCCGTCGCGCTCCTATCATGGAATCTGCAGGGAGTAAGATATACCCGAATCCAGCTCCTGCAAGAGTTTCGCGTTGATCTTTAGGTAACAGATCCGAGAGGAGAATCACTGGAATGCCTGCTTCTTTGATGAGTTCTCGGGCTTTTGCAGGACCTTTGAGTGCGGCATTAGGGCTTGGTATGAGAACCAGGTGTGGCTTTTGTTCGATAATCAGTTTCGCGCTTCGTTCAGCTGCAGCTTCATCCATCTTGGCTCCAGAGCCAATTAATACGACGTCGAAGTCTTCACGATCTGCGCGTTCATCGAAGAGAAGTTCAAGTAGGGGGGACGCTCCGATATTGCCTAGTTTTAGGACACCGAGGAGGAAGGGAGAAGAGCTCATTATTTGACCACCATCCAATTCATTTCAGGGATGAAAACTAGAAGCTTCTGGCGTGGTCTAGTGTCAAAAATGTTTACATTGGTGGACAGATGAAGGGTATTGTCGAAAATGTACTAGGAACTGATTTTGGGTGCTGCGATTTTGCGAAGACGTTCAAGGCTTTCTTCTGGTAGCTCTTCATACAGGAAAATACCGGCATTGATCATTTCTTCCAGAACTACTTGACCCCGTTCACTACGTGCGAGTACTGATGACCATTTACCTGGAGTTCCTGCTCCGCCCACGGAGATGTCAGCAAAGTCAGAGGCGAAGTCTTTGCATCCATGGCACCCGGGGTCAATCCAGTCCTGTGCCTCACTCAACGGGATCTTTAGCGATTCTTTGGCACCTCGAGGATACACGAGAAGTTTACCCTTGATGTCGAGTTTTCGGAGATTTTCCAATGGAACATTGAGTTCCCCAACGATTTTGTCTTCCATGAGTTCCTTGAATTTGAAGGTCTCACTACAGAAGAGTCCTATCGTCATAACTACAGAACGGTCAACTTTTTTAAGTGGAGCGAGGCGCATTCGTTGGATGGCTTGGATATGGCAGGGGGTTCCAACCACGGCAATTTGCTTGAGTTTTCGTTCTTTGAGAGCTTCCTTCAAAGCGATAAGATTCGGGGACCGAGTATATCGCGACTTGGTTGCTGAAATGATTTCCTTGCGCGTAGTTGCTACCATTGGTTTGGGTTTCCATGGTTCGTTGGGATCAACTCCAGAGATAACCGCACCTTCAATTACTCCAGATTCAAGCAAATGCACGAGAATCGCGGTGACCACGCCACCATCCTGAGCCCGTTTGCGAATTGATTCATCGGCATTACGAAGGGCGTAGGCATGGCGATACACACCTAAGGCGGGATCCCTTTGAGCCTCTTCACCAAACACTTGGGCATAGATTGGTGAGTAATCATCAATCATCCGAGGACACGATTTCCAACAAAATTCACATTTGGTACAATCCTTTACCAGTGTGGGTTGCAAATTTTGAAGTTCGATGGCTCCGATTGGACAGGCCGCCTCACAGCTTCCACAACTACAGCATTTTCCTGACACAATCACATTAGCTTCTAAATGTTCGAAACCAAGCTTTTCTTTGCTCAATTGAATCACCATCAGTACTGAAATCGTTTTGCAGACCAAAATGGATATCAACCTACTTAAACCTGCCAGACCACACCATAAACGCAAGATAAGTAGTTGGTTACTCCTCGAGTTGCATGATGTGGGGCGTAACATGAACCTTACAGGCAACTGATCGGGAGATTTGACAATACTTCTCGGTCAACGTTATTGCACGTTTCACCTGGTTGAGTACAGTCTCTTTTGGTATGGTTATCTCCATGGTAATGTAGATGTCTGTGAAATACCAGCCACCTTCTGGATGTTTATTGAGGAGTCCACGACCTGATACCTTGTGAGCAGTTAGTGATTGCTTCATCCGTTTCATCATGCTGGCAAAGGTGGTAATATAGCACCCGGTCACTGCGGATATGAAGAGGTCGTGAGGGGAATATCTTTCGGGTTTTCCTTCCCATTGGATGGGTGAACTGAGAGGGAGATCCTGTTTCCCTTCTAACGCGATGGTTCCTTCTTTGCCACCAATCCATTTGATTTGTACTTGAAATTCATGAGTTTCAGGCGTTTCGTCACTCACTGTAACCAACTCATCAAAACTGAATTTGAGACCACTTTTAGCTGTTCGGGAGATTCAAACCATATAATGTGACGTAACTGCGAAAGAAGTATATTGTACTCGACTGGTAATTGTACCCTTGATAGGAACCGATATGTGGAGGACTCCTGATGGCCGGAAGCTTCGCGAATATGGATCCACTAGAATTGCAGAAGGGATTTCGAGATCCCCAACTTGCTCAAAAAGCTGCACAAAAAATCAAAGAACTATCGAAGAATCGCACCTTCAAATTCATGCATCTTTGTGGTACACATGAATATACAATCACCCATTCAGGATTGCGAGACTTACTACCAGAGAATGTGGAACTCATTGCGGGTCCTGGCTGCCCTGTTTGCGTGTGTCCTCCGGAAGATGTTGCATTGGCGATTGCAGTGGCCAATCAACCGAATGCACTACTTACCACCTTTGGAGATATGATGCGGGTTCCTGCAGGTGATTTGGGCTCATTGAACGCGGTAAGGAGCAAAGGCGCTAAAGTACAAGTTGTCTATAGTATGATGGATGCCATCATTGCGGCGAAGGAAAATCCAGACAAAGAAGTCGTGCATTTCGCGATAGGCTTCGAAACCACCACCCCACCGACCGCTGCAGAAATCCTGGGCGACGCCCCCAACAATTTCAGCGTCTTGGTCAGTCACCGACTGATTCCACCTGCAGAAGAGTTTCTTCTCGACCAAGGCGAAGTGGGATTACACGGCTTTCTTCTACCGGGTCATGTATCCGTAATCATCGGAGTCCAAGGGTATGAACACATCTCCAAACAATGGAAGGTTCCCCAGGTCATCGCAGGATTCGAGCCCCTGGATGTTCTCTTAGGTATTGTGATGCTGCTTCAACAGGTCAAAGATGGTCGAGGCGAAGTTGAAAACGAGTATACTCGAGCAGTCACCTATGAGGGAAATGTGCGGGCCCGTGAAATAATCGATCAAGTGTTTGTACCCGTCGATTCTCGATGGCGAGGAATAGGCATCATTCCCGAATCGGGTCTTGCATTACGGGAAGAATACATGTCCTTTGATGTACGCACACGATTTGAAATTGAGCTTGAACCTCAAAAATTCGAGATGCCACCGGGATGCAAATGTGGTGAAGTACTTCGAGGCATCATGCGTCCTGGGGAATGTCCTCTCTTTGGGACTAAATGTACCCCAGAAAATCCGATTGGCCCGTGCATGGTTTCTACGGAGGGGACTTGCAGTGTGGTGTATGGGGCCCAGATGATTCCCTAGCCTTTTCACGTTTTTCGTCTAAAAGCGTCTCGTGAAATCCTGGGCTTTGTATCCATTGTAATGCTAGTTGTTCGACTTCGGCTACTTTTTCTCGGAGATAGCGGTCGATAAGAGTTTCCCGCTGAATATTTGGAAGTCCCTGATCTTCCCAAAACCCTTCACGTATGGCAGGAGTAAGGGTTTTAGTTGGAGTAGGATTTGCTTGGTGAAGTGCCCATCGGGCGAGTTGAGCAGCTAGGAGCTTGGAGTCAGTGTAGAGTAGCCGACCACGAATCCAGAGTCGACAATTAGCTCTCCCTTTACACGGACCACGGGCGGTGGGACAAAAAACCACAATAATTCACCTAAGCGTATTCGTCGCAGGGTTTTGCACAGCATAAACCTTTTGGTAGAACAGCCTCGCTGAATTTAGCCAATAGATATCTTCAGGAGAAGTCTGGTTTAAAAATGGGTTTCCATGGTTCTATCTGAATTAGATTCACCGGAATCCTTTATTCTGATAAATCAGCAAGTCCAACGGCTTTAAGGGCAGCAGCTGTGGGACGACCCGTTTTTCTATCCCAATCACGGTAGGCGTAGTATTCATTGAGTTGCTTTTCGATATTCGGCACCATTCCACGTGTGCCTCCATCTGGTAATGGTTGTAGGAGGAGTTTAGGTAGTCGATCATCATCTGGTGAAAACCCGAGATTCAGATTGATTAACCGTTTCAAGGTGATGATGCGATCCCCAATATGCAGTAACTCTTGAGCCGTTGTTTCACGACCAACAACATAGTTATAGAATTGTACAATTTCATCAACCATGAATGAGGGGAAATGGCAAATTATCAAAGAATTGGAAACTTGTCGCCAGCTTTGAGACTTTGCTGCAACCTCAGCAATTCCATCATCAGTCTGTGGGTCATCTGAATCAATTCCCAGCGCCATTTGAACCTGTCCCTGCTGAACCATATACATGTCTCCATCCAGATGTGTTCCGCCGCGTGGGCTTGTAGCATAGCTAGTCGCCATGCCGAAGAGCGCCCGGGGATCCCAGCAAGAGACTTCTAAGCCTTTTATGTGAACTGCTAAATCTTCAGCCTTAAATTGTTCACCCATGAACCTTGTACCCTCAGCCAAAATATCTCCAAAACCTTCCCGATGAGCAATTTGAGGAATCAACCACAAAACAGGTTCGGGATCACCCCATTCAAGTTTCGTTCCAACCTCTTTTGGAGTGAGTTTACCTTGGTCCATCAGATAATAGGCAAATCCAATGCTACTACCAGTACTGATGGTGTCTAATCCAAAATCATCACACAGATAACTTGCTTTTATCACAGCATCCAAGTCATCAATGAGCATCATTGAGCCCAGAGCCCCAAGAGTTTCATACTCAGGCCCACTCACCCGTGGCACTTGATAGCGTCCATCAGGTACTTCGACAACACGACCGCATTGAATGGGACACCGATGGCATCCATCGAAACCCACAAGTCGTGTTTCAGACATTGTGGCGCCGCTGATATTATCATGAGTTGGAAATTCACCCTGGGTAAAGTATTTGTTAGGCATCGCTCCAATTTCCTGCGAGGGCCCAACAGCTGTCGCAGTTCCCATCATGCGATAACAATCGGGCATGAAATCTTCCATCATAATCTTGTTTGCTGTTCGAGCAAGATTCACAATGGCATCGTGGTTCGCGACAGGAATCGGTTGATCACCAACCGTTGCTATTGCCTTCAGATTCTTGCTACCCATCACTGCACCAAGACCCATGCGTCCGGCAGCTCTTCCTCCTTCGGACATGATGTTAGCATATTTGACAAGATTTTCCCCAGCTGGACCTATACTAAGGGTGAAGAACCGTTTTTCATCGATCTCTTTCCGTATAAGCTCCTGTGTTTTAGAAATGGTGTGTGTCCACAGGTGTTCAGCCGATTTGAGTTCCGCTTTCCCATAAAGTAGCGATAGGTAACTAGGTGTTTCGGTTCGACCTTGAATTAAAATTCCGTCATATCCCGATTGACGCATTTCGGCTCCGAAATATCCACCAATATCAGATTCACCCCATAGTCTGGTGAGTGGTGATCGAGCGCAAATCGCCATTCGACCTGCACTGGGAACAGCAGTTCCAACACATGGCCCAGCCAACAAGAGGAGTGGATTATCTGGTCCGAGGGGATCTGTTTTTTCAGAGAGGAGGGGATAAAGAATTCTTGCAGCCAGACCCGAACCACCAATGAACTGGGTTGCCCAATCGAGTGGTGTCGTGGTTTCTTTCATCGTTCCCTTTGAGAGGTTCACATGCAGGATTTTTCCTGTGAACCCATATCTTTTCTTCTTCGGCATTTGAACCAATCCTTTGTTGTGTTGAATGAGCAAGTGATGGTATCGCTAGAAATCGATTGATTTACCCTCGTACAAGTAGTGCCAGAACTGTTCAATCTCGTCGTTGGAGGGTTCACGGCAATTGAAGATATTCACAGCAGATTCAAGTGTGAACCGAACTAAATCGTCGAAATTCTTCTCAAAGTCCTCTTTGGAGATACCAAAGGCTTTCATACTTCGTGGAACTTCCAGTTCATCCATCAGTTTCCAGACGGCGTCACGAAGCTTGAGGGTGGCGGTCTTGTCGTCATCGTTGGGAGTCGCGGTTCCAATTGCTCGGGAGAATTCCCCATATAGATCAGCATGGGTCTTCATCGCATATTCAATGGAGTAAGGAAGAACCATACCTACTGTGATGCCGTGGGGCATTTTGAACACCGCCCCCATTGAGTGCCCGAATG
>JAEOTD010000102.1 GCA_016839995.1 Candidatus Hermodarchaeota archaeon | reverse complement strand
TCAACTCAGCGATTTTCATTATCAACCAATTGGGGGACCTTGATACTGATCAACTGCATGTTAAGAAGGCTCAATTACCAGTGAGTTCGGGAAAGGTGTCAAAGAAAGGGGCAATCATAATCGCTGGAGTGTTATTCATTCTTGGAATAATCATTGCTAACCTCGTGAGGGGAATATACCTGCCCATCTTATTGGTAACTTACTTTTTCGCCTTTGCCTATTCTCTTCCACCAATTCGGCTCAAGGGTCGCCCTTTTCTTGATTTAATGATTATTGGGCTTGGATTCGGCACCTGGGCTATCATTTCAGGATGGGCGTTGTTCACCGGGATAACACCGTTTCCTTTCCTTCCTGAATTACCACTCACTTTACTGATTGGAGCTGGAATCTTTTATGCAGGAACCCACTGCGTTCATACGGCTTCAGATTATGCCGCTGATGAAAAGGCGGGAGTTAAAACAACTGCGGTGTACCTCGGACCAAGCAAAACCATTAGGCTAGGGGTTGTCCTCATTGGTGCGGGACTTCTCTTACTCTACATTACTGTGGGATTAGCTACGCACCTATTTTGGTATGGATTACTGAAGTACAAAACAATCTTCTTGTTAATCTTCTTGGGTCTGCCCTTCTTTGCGTTGTACCAACAATTCCGATATTGGCAACCGGCTCGTAAGCAGAAGCAAACCCACCTTTCTAAGCTACCGAACCAAGGTCGAGTGGTGAGTTATTTGCTGTTTCTGGTACTTTTCATCTATCTGCTCTGCTATGTGTTTCTCTTTTACCCTGTTTATTACCCCCACTACTTTTTCCCCTGGATTTGATGGGTGATGCGGGTGGTGCCAAAGCTTTATTTCATTAACATAGCTACAAAACGGCTGAGGAAGTTACTTGTCATCCCGCGGTTTGGTTGCATTTGATTTAGATGGAACTCTAGTCAGGATTTGGAGTGCATGGAGTTGGATTCACCGACTTCTCGACACAGCAGAGGCTGCCAAACCGAATGCTGACCAATATTATGCAGGGGAAATTGATTATACCGAGTGGGCATTTCGAGATGTGGAATTGTGGCATGGTGTTCCACTCCAACGTATTGAGGATGCGATTGAGGAAGGATTAGTGTTCATCCCTAATGTGAGAAATCTAGTCGAAACACTACATGAGCATGGATTGAAAACTGCGATTATTAGTTCTGGGCTCTCCATCTTCGCCAATCGGGCAAAGGAAGCTTTGAGTATTGATTTCAGTAGGGCAAACGCACTTGTCACTGATGAAGAAGGCCGAATTTGTGGTGTCGAAGTGCATGTGGCATTCGACAATAAAGACCAGGTTATGAGTGAAATCGTCCAAGAGCTTGGATTATCACTTGATCAGTGTGCAGCAGTAGGAGATTCACGAAATGATATTCCGATGTTTCAGGTTGCTGGATTCTCCGTGGCATTTAACCCAACAGATGAAGAAGTAGCCCAAGCAGCCACCAAGGTCATCAAGAGCGAGGACGCCTTGGACCTACTAGCACCTCTCCGAGACTTTTACGAGTTTGAGTAAACCAAACAGTGATTCAACTTGCCGTATCGCTAGACTTTAATGTGACGATTGAGCGGTAAGAAGAACCATCAGTAATTTGGTGGGGTTCGGCTTCAATCAGGAGTGAGAAACCATGAGTCAGCGTACGCTAATTGATGCAAGTATGGGTCGAATTAAGGCAGATATTGTAATTACCGATGTCCAACCCATCGATGTAATATCCCGAGAGATCCTTGAAGGAGGCATCGCGATCAAGGAAGGAACCATCTGTCGTATTGGCGATGTTTCAGACCTAATTGGAAGTAAAACCAAGGTCATCAAAGGTCAAGGACGCTTTGCTTCTCCTGCATTCATTGAATCCCATATCCACGTCGAAAGCACCATGTTAACCCTGACTGAATTTGCCCGGGCTGTGATTCCACATGGTACGGGTACGGCAATAATCGACCCTCACGAAATCGCCAATGTCACAGGGATACGGGGATTGGAAATTTTCATGGAAGAAGCCCGAAACCTGCCACTCCGAATCCTCATGGAAGTCCCCAGCTGTGTTCCCGCCGCCTCTCCTGAGCTAGAAACTTCGGGGGCACGATTGGATGCATTTACCATTGACCGATTACTTCAAGATCCGATGGTCATCGGTTTAGGTGAGGTCATGAACATCCCTGCCGTGTTGAACAACGATGAGGATATCCACCTAAAAATCCAGTTTGCGCGTAGCCAAGGCAAGGTGGTGGACGGACATGCTCCAGGATTGAAGGGTAAGAAACTGAACGCTTACATCGCTGCAGGTATCATGTCCGATCATGAGTGTGAGACGGCGGAAGAGGCTGTGGACCGCCTTCGCTTAGGCATGACTGTCATGGCCCGTGAAGGATCAATCGCCCGAAATATGCTTGACATCCTGCTTCCCCTGTACAAAGAGGGACGTGACCTCCGTCGCGTAACCATTTGCTCAGACGATTTATCGCCTGTCGAACTGGCTGATGTGGGACATCTTGACCGAAATCTCCGTCGTGCAATTGATGCTGGAATAGACCCACTAGTTGCAATTCAACTTGTCACATCTAATCCCGCACGGTTCTTCAATCTCCCCAGAGTCGGACATCTAGCCCCAGGCAATATGGCAGATATCGTACTCCTTGACGATTTACAGAAAGTCAATGTCGATATGGTTTTACTTCGAGGACGGATCGTCGCCAAAAATGGCCGTCTAACAGTGAAGCTACCCAAGTTTACATATCCACCCGATATGAGAACCACGGTTCGCTTCGGTGGTATTCCAACCGTTCTCAACTACATGGTTCCCGCACAAAAGGAAAAACACAAGGTTCGGGTTATCACTGCACATGAAGGAAGCCTGCTAACTGGCTCAGAAACCCATACACTAGATGCTGTGGATGGTTATGTTCAACCTGACCCATCAAAGGATATTTTGACTATTGCCGTCACTGAGCGATACATGAAAGGTGGCAATATTGGTGTGGGCTTTATTCGAGGTTTTGGTTTGAAAAGCGGGGCTATCGCCAGTAGTATCGCCCATGACAGTCACAACATCATCACAGTTGCCACAACTCCTGAGGATGCATTGATGGCCGTGAGTACAGTGTCACAATCGATGGGAGGAATTGCAGCAGTGCAAGGCCGCAAGATAGTAGCCTCCTTGCCCTTACCCATTGCTGGTGTGATAACCGATGAACCAGTTAACACAGTCGCACGAAAACTTCAGGCTGTCAGGAAAGCCGCCCAAGATCTTGGCTGCACACTGGAACATCCATTCCTTACCCTGAGCTTCATGGCCTTGCCGGTTATTCCCTCCTTGAAAATCACCGATAAAGGCCTTGTTGACGCAAAAGAGATGAAGATTGTCCCCACAATTATTGAGTGAAACCATCTGAATCCCTGTCAACAGAAACTAGAGAAACCGCCACGTTAACAGTCGAAGTCCAAATGCTTTTTAGGCTCAATTCACAAACGACCATTAGACTGGAGGCAAACTCTCATGTCATGGACTATCATTCTAGCAAACCTTGCACCACTCTTCCTTGGTTTAGGAGCGGTGGCAGCATTCGCATGGTTCCTCGATGCCCTTATGGGTGACACCTATCGACCCAGTAGTAGCGGAAATGACGAAGAAGAGGGTAAAAGTCAGTCAGGTAATGCAATTGGCTGGCGACGAGGTATCGTTCGTCTCTTAGGACTGATCGGTATTCCAATGGGTATCATGTGTTTTGTATCCTTTGCGGCAATTCTTCTCACTCCAGGTCAGAGTCTCTGGGGTGATCCACTAACCCTCTTTCTCTTGGTTTGGATGGGAATTGCGCTTTTCCTTACTCCCATTAACAAATTACCGTGGGCCGCACTCATCGGATTAGTAGCTGGTATTATTGCGGTCATTGGTGTTATTGCATTCGCACCCTTAATTCCCGGATTTATCACGGAACAAATTCCTCTAAAATACATCCTAATTGGAATGTTCATAATCGTGGGTGTAATCGTATTTACCCTGTTCAAATGGGCAGAAAACATCCTAGACCTCGTCACAACCATCTTGGGCTCTCGACCCTTCCTCCTAATCCTTTGTTTCATCGGTCTTGCCCAGGCAATCGCACTCCCAGTCGTGTGGCTTGCCTTTGGGACGCCTGGAGGAATCCTCTGGTTCTTCTTCCATTAATCCAATGTTCATCCATCAATGAAGTAAGCGGGTGGAAGGGGAATAGGGAGGAAAAAGAGTCGAAAGAGGAGATAACCAGTCCCAATCAATAAGTATAGGAAGAACATGACGACTCCAGTCCGTAGAAACGTTCCATAGGAAATCGGACGGTTCTCCTTGTTGGCTACGGTCATGGTCATGACATTCGCCACACTTGCAATCGGAGTTAAAGCCCCACCAAGAACAGCACCCACAATAAGGGCTGACCAAATAGCGCCACCAGGATTGCCACCTTGGAGCATTTGGAATTGAGTTAAGGAGTCAGCTACGGGTATTAAGGTAGCTGTGACGGGGATGTTGTCTATAGCGCCACTGGTAAACCCTGTCAGCCACAGCATAGACACCGTAGCCGCAGCAACACTTCCTTGGGTCAACATGGAAATCCCAGCCCCTAAGATTGCGAGAACCCAAAATTCTTCCATACACCCAACGACAAGAAAGAGCCCGATAAAGAAGAAGAGTGCTGTCCATTCAACTTCTTTGAATATTCGTTCGGTAGGTAATCCACTCAATAGAACAAAGAGCAGAGCCATCACAAAGGCGACAACCCACGTGAAGCCTGCACCACCGAACACAACGAAGAGCACAACCATCACAACAAACAAAATGGCAGTACGGTAGAAGACATTACGATCCTCCACCATGATCCAGGCATCTAATGCCATAAGATCGTTCACTCGACTCAGTCGAGGAGTTTTAAACTGCTTTCGAAAGAGGGTAACTGCCACAAGCCCTGTAACTCCTAGGAGCATTAATCCGAGTGGTAGGAGGGTTGCTGCAAACCAAGCGAAGTCATAGAGTGTGGCTCCTGCCACAAGCATTGTGGGCACACTAGCGATAACTGTAGTAATTCCACCTGCATTCCCACACATGGCGTTGGCAATGAGAAATGGCGTGGGATTTTGTTCTAAGGCATCACAGGCTAGAATTGTTAGTGGTCCAATAATGAGCACAGTGGTTGCTAGGACCGTTGACATGGCAAAGGTAATGCCACAGAATATCAAGAGAAGTCTTCGGGGTGACCCCTTGCTGAATCGTAAGGCTTTCACTGCAATGTACTGAAACAATCCCGAGTCCTTAGCGATTTCAGTGATAACCATTAGGGAGAGAATGACAATAAGGGTCGACAAATCAACCCACTCACCAAAAAAGTGAGCAAAGACCTCGCTATTGAAAATCATAGGCAGAAGGGTATACGCTAACGCGAGTTCCATAAAATGGTCGTGTTCCGGGCTTCCTATTGGATACCCATTCGCTAAGTTGGTGTAGATGAGGATTTGTGATTCCCGCCATGGTGCCCAAATCTGAGCAATATAGATGATTGCGATAGACGCCCCGATGAGCGCAGCAATCGTATGGTCGGTCATATCGAATGTAATCATCAGGATGACGGCGATGAAAAGGAAGATGATGAAGGTGATGCTAATCGTGACGATATTGACCATACTTGGAGCTCCCTTGACTTGATGAGTCGGTTCACTCGAGGTAAGAATCTAATCTTATACCTCTTAGTGAATTCTGCACAAAAGCTTTTTTCCATCGAATAAATGAAACATTCGAAAAGCGATTAAAAAAACAGTAGGCTGGACTTTCTTAGATTTCACTTCGTCTTTGACCTTAACCTTTGTTGTCGTCGATATACCAATATGCCAAGGATCACACTTTCTATCACAACCAGTACAATCAGAAAAGCCAGCCACCACGGTGGTGTCCAACGTACATAACAGTAGGGTCGCGGAGGGTGTTCAACCGCAAAATGCCAGCCTGCATACCGATCTAAGCAGATATATTGTCCAGCAACGCGGGTATACCATTGGTAACAGCCTGTACCAGCGAAATCATTGCGAGTTTCAGGGGTCCAAGAAAAATTGTATGATTCGTAGGGGCTCCAGATATGCTCGGGTAAGATTTGGAGATCTATAAGTTGAGTAAACGTGAAATAGCTTGAGGTATTTGAGTAAATTTCCACGGTATATTCGTCAGGTGTATCCACGCGATAAATATTGGCGACATTATCCCGTGTATAAGGTCCCCACTGGTGAATATTCATTAGACTATACTGCACATCCTCAGCGGTGAAAGGAGTGCCGTCATGCCAGGTAATATTATCATATAAGATAAAGGTGAATTTCATGCCCTCCTGAACATCCCCCGATGCTGTGGTCTGGTTCACCCACCAAGTATGAGCTAAATCAGGTGCAGTATTAGTATCAAAATCAAGGGGATCAATAGTTAGAAGTGACGAGTAAATCAACTCCATGATGGTTTGAGTATACTTTGATCCACTTTTCAGAGTGTTAGTAGACCTTAAACCGTTTGTCAATACGGTGACATACTCGGTGGGAATGCAGCCAAAGGGACCACCAGATGTGTCTTTAAGGCGGATTTGCTGATAGGTGAAGCTGTTGCCCCCCATTCGGTTAATGCCAACTTGGGGAATGTATCCTTCCCAAGCGTCGGTGCGATAGGCATGAATAGCTTCGTCGTTGTAGCAGACGACCAAGGGCATCTCCTCAATCAGAATCTGACAACAGTTCCAAGCCCAGTTTCGTGCCTCGAGGCGAGTTGCTGCATTCTTAAACATCGAACAATTATAGTCATACTCACTGTTATTAAAATTAAAAATGAACGAGTTATCATAGCCTTCACTGTGGAACCAATCAAAAAGGAAATTCGGGTAACCAGGTGTATCAATGTCCAAACTAAAACAGATAAGATTCCAGTCAGGTGTAGGTAACACCAGAATTAACGAATTGAAATCCCACTCTACAACTTCACCCTGAAGGCCACACTTCTCCATTGCTTCGACAAGAACAAGACTCGCTTGGATTGCCGGATCATATCCCTGTGAGACAATAATTTCAGTTTTCAATCCATCAGGAGCAAGGAAATCCCCCCGTTTATCTAAACCCTCAGTCCAAGTTCCGCTCATATCTGCATCATAATAGCGCCACCCCGGGTGTGGAGAATCAGGAGTATCGATGATATGGGCGGCATCCAACGTTGCATTGGCACTTACGATGTCTTCTGTATAGAAATGCATGGGCATCTGGCTTTCATAGGTCCAGAAATTGAAAGCTAAAGGGATGGGATTATCCATGACCTGTG
>JAEOTD010000011.1 GCA_016839995.1 Candidatus Hermodarchaeota archaeon | reverse complement strand
AATAAATCGTAGAGCGTTGAATCCCCAATGGCGAATGCGCTGAAAGTGCCTATCAGCATCCTTAAGCGGAAATGGTCGACCAATAAAAGAAACATCGTAATCTGTGAAATCCGTTTTAAGATGAGTTGCGCCATTCGGTGTTTTCGGAACTTTAGAGCTTCCCCCTAGGTTAACCCCCCGGAGTAGAATCCTCCGACCAACTTTATCGATGAACCACTCATTTTGAATAGTAAGCAAGAGAGGAACCTCAGCTTCAGGGACGCATATACAGGGATTTGTATTAACTAGTTTGCAGGTATGGAAAAGTCTATTTTTTGTATAAGAAAGACAATGGCTTATCGCACATTTCCGAGGTGTAAGGTTATGACAGACTGGATTAGGAAGGCATTCGCAGATGCCCTTTATGGTAAACATACACACTATGATGTCCTTAAGGCGTTACAGGGAATAGCCGCCGAAGACGCAAAGAAACAACCCATCAAGGATGGCCGATCAATCTGGGATCATCTCTATCACATCGTATTTTGGCATGATATTACATCACGAGCCATTCAGGGTGAAGAATTCGATTGGAAAGCCATCCAAGGCACGGACTGGCTCCCCGAAGATGCAAAACTCACTGAGAAAACATGGAATGAGCTAGTCGAAAGTTTTTCCCAGCATCTCAGCAAACTCAAGGAGATTGCGGAAAATGGAGACCTTGACCGACTCCTCAAAGGGTTTGAAAATACGCCCCTTGGTCGTAGTATCATTGTGGAATTTCAGCATAATGCGTACCATATTGGACAAATTGTCATTCTTCGCAAGAAGTTAGGCCTCTGGCCACCCCCTGAAGAGAAAGACAAATAACACTGGGGGAAGACGCAGCTCACCACAGCTTCACAACTTCTTGGCTTCTTTCTCCAAGTTCCGTTTATCGATTTTCCCTGTACTCGTCTGAGGTAATTCAGAAACAAAAATGATAATCTTTGGTACTTTGTACCTGGCTAACTTTGAACGCATGAAATCAAATAATTTCTCTTTTGTCACCGCCTTGTCTTTTTCCAACACGATGAAGGCACACCCTACTTCGCCCCACTTTTCATCAGGGATTCCAACAACAGCAGCCTGATCAATTTCAGGGTGTTCGTCAAGCACACGTTCAATCTCGATTGGATACACATTCTCTCCACCCGAGATGTACATTGATTTCTTCCGTCCAGTAATATAGATGAAGCCATCCTTATCTTGACGGACCAGGTCTCCGGTATGTATCCAGCCATCGGGTTCAATTACATCTTGCGTAGCCTGTGGATTATTCCAGTAACCACTGAAAGTGTGTGGTCCACGGAGTAGTAGTTCCCCCACTTCCCCTTGGGAAACGTCCGTAAGATCATCGGTGACAATGCGAATCTCATTGTGGAAGAAGGGGAGTCCCACAGCGGTTGGTTTAAGTTTTGAAGCTCCTGGAGGCATGTAGAAGTTATTGGGACCGACTTCAGTTAACCCATATCCCATTGCAAATTCTTGACCACATTTCCAAAAAGCCTCCATGATGGAGATGGGACAGGGAGCCCCTCCACTGAGCCAGAAACGCACAGATCCAAAATCCGTTGTTGAAAACTCAGGAGCATTAATCATCATATGATACATTGTGGGAACACCGATAATGACTGTACAACCTTCTTCCTCGATTCGTCGAAGCGTATCAACTGCGTCGAATTTCTGCCAAAGAAGAACCCGCGCACCAACATGGAACATAGGAATGAGAAGCACATTCCAACCACCAGTGTGGAAAAGGGGGAAGATGACAGGAGCTACATCACTTGGGCGTAATCCCCAATTGACGATGGTATTGACTGAATTCCAGAAGATGTGACGGTGTGAGAGTATCGCCCCTTTGGGAAGACCGGTTGTTCCCCCGGTTGGGAGAATAAAGAAGGAATCCTCAAACCGAATCATGGGTCTTGAAGGGGGCTTCTCGGAGTGCTTCTTGAGGATTTTACCGTAGGATTGTGTATTAGAAAGTGAGGTCTTATCAACGGTGAGAAGATGAGTGAAGCTAGGGGTGTTAGGGAGAAATTCTTTGATGACCCCTTCGAATGCACTTTCATAGATGAGAACTTTGGGAGTCACGTTAGTGATGTATTCTTGGTGTTCAATAGCTGCCAAGCGGACGTTGAGGGGTACGAGAATGGCTCCGAGCTTACCACAGGCCGCAAATGCATCAATGCATTCGACACGGTTATTCAACATAAAGGCGACTCTGTCACCCTTCTGCAATCCTTCTTCGGAAAGAAAGTTAGCGAGTTGATTGCCCCGGATGTTGAGTTCATTATAAGTAAACCGTTGGTTTGTCGAAATGTCAAGAATTGCTTCACAATCTGGAGTGAGGACAGCTCGTCGACCGAGCCAGTCACCTATCCATTGCCAGTTATTGGGCGGTGAGATGTCCATCATGTATAGCACTTCATTTTACAATGGATGATTCAGAATCAAGAGGAGGTATCAACCTCGGCAAGGAAATCGAGCACGAGTTTATTAAATTCGCTTGGATTATCGACCGGAGTCATATGCGACGCACCTTTCATAATGATGAATTTAGCGTTTGGAATCCAGCTTCTCAGTTGTTCAGCATGCCACATAGGAACGGTTTCATCCTTCTCTCCTTGAATTATTAGAGTTGGCTTGTTAATCTTCTTTAACTCATTAGCGATGTTGAATCCCGCTGTTGACAGAATCGCTAAACGATAGTCAGCCTTATCCACTCGGCGTATCATTTCCCGGACTTGATTTTTCGCTTCATCCGAGGCAAGCCGCAAAATCTTCTTGGTTCCCCAGTCAGCAAACCAGTTCATATCACGATCAGCCATGAGTGAGAGTCGGTCGCTTACTGCATAATCTGCTATCATAGCAGCTGAATCTGCAAGAACTAACCCCTTTACAAGTTGGGGGTATTTGAGGACTAAGACCTCGGCCACCATTCCACCCATTGAGAGCCCACACACGTGGGTTTGTGAGATATTGAGAAGCTGAAGCAGTTCTTTAAGATCATCTGCATGAGAATGGACTCGGTATTCCTTTCGAGGCTTTGTGGATTTACCAAAGCCTTTCAAATCAACGGTGATAACCCTGTAATGCTCAGCAAATGAATCGACTTGGTATCGCCAGCTTGTTAAATCGCTTAGTTGTCCATGAATGAGGAGGAGCGGGTAACCGTCCCCTTTTTCTTCATAATAAAGCGTCACTTCATCACTTACTTGTGCTTCGGGCATTCTAGGACCCCTCAATTAGAGATTTGGACTCAGAAAGGGTCATCCATTCACGCTTAAATATCTTGAGCGTGGGATATTGAATCCGCCAAACATCAACTGGTGTTGGTATAATATGCCCGACGAAAAACCATTAGAAAACCAGATGTGGCGTCCAGTGATAACGGAACGTCGTTGGAACTGGATCGTTTCAGGTCTGGTGAATTTCATCATTGTTTTCATAGTTGCCCTCATTTTCTGGTATATCTTCATGGACTGGCGATTCTCCCTCTTCTATTGGTCTGGGTGGATGTTCCTAGGCTCAGCAATAGCAGGATGGGGAATACTTGTAGTTGTCCTCCAAATCTGGTTTGAATACCACCTTTCATCCAAGATGAAAAGCTTAGTTACCCAAGGGATTTTTGGGACTTTGCTGAATCTTGTTGGCATTGCAGGGATAATCCTAGTGTTTTGGTTTGTCATTGGTCCGTACATGATTCCAATGTTTAGCCCCTACGCTCTCATGAATGTCTCTTCGATTGGAGGTAACTGGTGGCTCGCGCTCTTCCTCTCATCTGCAGCAATTGGAACAATCCTCTCTTGTGGTTTCGGTTTTGCATCCCTTTGGGCTGCAGGAAGTATCTATTGGCCCTTCACAGAGTTAGAGCAACCCAAGCGTGGCTTCGCAGTCATGTTGATGGGAATAGTGATAACAACTGTTGCATGGCTTGTACTTTTCTGGCCCTTTCAAATCGCAACCTCCCTCCCACCAACTACAACCACTGTTGATTGGACAATTTGGACCACTTGGCCTTTCTGGGCGTACGATCCAATTGCAGGAGAAGTCAATAACGGTGGTGCCTATCTATCGCTAGCTTTTACTCAGTGGACCATTGTATTCAGTCTGCTTACTCTCATGAGTTGGGAGTATCAACCATGGAAAGCTCTTAAGAAACAACCCTGGATCGGTGTAACTGCGCTAATTGGTTGCACGCTCCTTGGTGGTATCTTTGCATTCTTCATTATGCCCTTCTTGCTTTCTGGAATAATGGCATCATTGGGTTTTGCTGCAATGCACGGGTATTCAGCATGGATCGCAGTGTTCATTATACTCAATATATTCATCTGGACTCAATACTTCGGCAACTGGCCCCATCGCTTCAACACTATTGTGAACATTCTCATACGAACAATCATCGTTGTTGTCCTCGGAGTTATCAGCCTCTTCCTCTACTTCTTCATCTCACCAATCCTCTTAGGAGATTACACCCTCACGGGTGTATACAATCCGGTCAATTGGGTCCTTTGGCTACTCTGGGCAATGTTAGTCCATGTATACATCTGGAAACGTGCTCCTGGATGGAAGAGTGTTTAGGAAACCTACTGGTTGAAAAATCAGCAAGGATCAAACGTTCTTCCCTTTCCCCTTTTTTTCAAGATAGAAAAATCGGTTTACACAATCCCAAAAAGCAATCCAACTTGAAGTAGCGCCATCGCAATGAATACAATTCCGAGTAAATCCCCCACCGTGGTGGTCAGGGGAGGAATGATACTATCGGGGTCCCGTCCTGACCGATAAACAAGACGGGCAGCAAATAATCCGATTACACTCGTTGCAACTGTTGCCAGAACCCCAGCTGCAAGGATAGCGAGGAAAAGTTGGGGGAAGCCAAATGCAGGAAAGATGGGTCCAAGAACTGGTGTCAACCAAATAGTGATGGCGATTACACATACTCCCAAGAAAGCATAGGCTGTAGTAGATACGAGAAGAATAGCAATTAGATTGGCAAGGAGAAGGTGATAGGGTCGGAATCCTTCGTCCAGTTCTCCAGTGTATAGGTGACTGGTAACTCGGGCACCGACTACCCCTGCGAGGTCTCCGGTGATGTCGATGAATGCAGGTACCATTAGGAGGATGAGGGGAAAGATGAGTTTGAGTCCTTCAAGTGTGTGATCAAGGAATTGCCCAGCCGCTAGAGCGAAAACTAGGACTATTGCTAGAACTGGGAGGCTCTCCATGAGAATTTTCCGTACGGTATGTTCAGTCATAGTTTTCACCTCTTCATATGATGATTGTGATTGGGGGAATGAGAGTAATCGCCACAATTATGGCAACCATCAGGCATGCAATGGTGATGATGTCTCCAATCGCTGCAACGATGGGGATAGTGATATTGTCAGGGTCAAGACCTCGCGCATGGGCTAGGAGGGCAACGGTGACGGTTATTGTGACTTGGAATATGCTGGCTAGGAGTGCAGTGCCAAGGGCAATGATGAGAAAGTGTGAGAGTTGTAGGATGAGTCCACTTCTAGGAGTTGTTATTTGGAAGAACAGTGAGACGAGCCAAGCACCCACTCCTAGGGCGACGGACATGATGATGACAAGATAGAATGCCGCTTTGATATTGGCCCGAAGAGGCTTATTGAGTCCTTGTTTCCATGAAATGGTTCCAAGATGAGTGCCAGAGCCTAACCGCTGTGCCAGGCTTGTTGAAATATTGCCACGTAGTTGCATGAGACCAGGAATGAGAATAAACAACCCGATGAGGCTTGCGAAGTTGACATCGAGGTTAAGAAGAAGCGATCCAGCAAATAGCTCCGCTAGGACTGTGAAGAGCAAGACGGGCATCGCTTCGCGGTAGACCCGCCAGATTAGTGTACGCTCGTGTGAGCGACCGTTGGCCATCCCCATCGTCATCACCTTGCGGGTTCACCGAAGTTAACGTGACTCGGTGTTGGCCTGGTCGAATGCAGTCAGTCATTGGTTAGTCACCCTTTTGGAGCTTTGTATTACGTACTCAAAATTTTAGGCACGCTTAACGGCATAGCCTGAGCAATTCAATTTATATGTTTCGTCTTAATCGGCTGAAAATCTGGTTCAATTTAGAGTGTTTGAAGATATTCGTGGATATTGCGGGCCGCAATCTTTCCTTCACCAGCGGCGGCGATGACGGTTCCTTCGCCTCCGGTGATATCTCCTGCAGCCCAGACATGAGCAATCGAGGTTTCAAGGGATTCCGGGTCAACGATAACATCACCCCAACGATCGCATTCTAATCCTGGAGTACAACTGGGCACTGAAGGATTGGCAGAGGCACCAATGGCAAAAATCACCATATCGACTGGAAACTCAAATTCTGAACCTTCAATAGTTTCAGGGCGACGGCGTCCACTTTCATCTGGTTCGCCCAGACGGTTACGGAGGCAGCGCATCACCTTGACCCGCCCTTTGTCGTCACCGAATAATTCGATAGGTTGGGTGAGGAATTCAAACACCACCCCTTCTTCTCTGGCGTGATGATATTCTTCACGTCGAACCGGCATCTCATTTTCCGATCGACGATAGACAATATACACTTTCGAAGCGCCTAATCGAAGGGCAGTACGGGCACTGTCCATTGCCGCATTTCCACCCCCAATAACAGCAAATATTTTTCCATGAATGATTGGCGTGTCATAAGCCGGGAATTGATATGCACGCATGAGATTGACTCGGGTTAGAAACTCATTGGAACTGTAGCTTCCGATAAGATTCACACCCGGAATCCGGAGAAATCGTGGAAGACCTGCCCCAGATGCAAGAAGAATGGCCTTGTACCCCTGTTCAAAAAGGTCATCGAAGGTGAATAATTGCCCAATAAACGCATTGAGTTGAAATTCGACGCCGAGTTGTTTGAGGTAATCCACTTCGGCTTTGACAATTGCTTTTGGAAGACGAAACTCAGGAATGCCATAAACCAAGACACCTCCAGGTTCATGGAGACTTTCAAACACTGTAACTTCATGCCCAAGAAGTGCTAGGTCTCCTGCAGCAGTTAACCCTGCAGGACCACTACCAACGATGGCTATACGATGACCAGTTGATTTCGGTAATTTCGGCACTTGTACACCATGCTCACGTTCCCAATCTGCTAGAAACCGTTCAATGCGACCAATTTCGACGGCATTTCCCTTCTTGCTTAGGATACAGCCAGCTTGGCATTGGGTTTCTTGAGGACAGACACGACCACAGATTGCCGGAAGACTATTTTTTTCCTTAATGATGTGAATCGCTTTACGATAATCTCGCGTTCGTACAGCTTCTAGGAACCGATCGATTTCGATTTCCACAGGACAGCCACCCACACATTTGGGGTTCTTACAGACCATACATCGTTCAGCTTCTTGGAGAATCTGATCTTCGGTATACCCAAGATTGACTTCTTCAAAATTCTGAATCCGTTTTTTTGGGTCTTGGTGTGGCATTTCGGGTGGTTCAATTAACCAAGGGCGAGGACGATCAGATTTCTTGCTTTCCTTTTTACTAGGTGTCATGCCGAATCCTACCTGTGGAGAGAGCAGTCATCGTGGGAGCTTTTTCAGCGGAATTAAAGCCTTCCGCAAATTCAGTGTCATCACCCTACTTAGGGTCAGACCAAAGGTCCTTTGCGACATCATTTAACCCAAGCTTTTTGAGTCTTTCACGAGTTGGTTTACCCGTCTTTGAATCCCATCCACTGGTTTCATAGAATTGTTGAAGTTGTAATTCAAGGTTGGGAACTTTTCCTTCATTGGAACCGGATAAAAATGGTTCTCTAAGACTCTTAGGCAAACAATCATCTGATTTCGTAATACCACACCGAATGTTAAACGCTCGTTTCAATGTCATTGACCGTTCCCCAATTTCCAACATTTGAAGTGGGGTCAAAGTTCGGCCTGTAGCTGCATTATAGAGTTCTGTGACAAGAGGGGGTTCAAGGAGGGCGAGTTGACAGAGAGTCAAAGAGTTGAAGAGTGCCCGCCAATTGCGGAGTCTAGCGATGGTGAGCCCCTTGTTTTCATCTGAGTGACGATCTCCTGGCTCAATCTCGTATTCAGGGATTTCAACTCCCATCTCAACAGTGTGGATGTCACCTTGCATATGAGAGGCACCAATGGGAGCAACAGCATAAGTAGTGGCTAATCCAAAGAAAGCCCGAGGGTCATGCATGGGAATTTCAAGACCCTTCACATGGAGAGCCAAGTCAGGAACCCCAATTGTGTCACCAGCACGTCTTACTCCTTCAGCGAGAAGATCACCCAATCCTTTCCGATATGTAATCATTTCAATGAGTTCTAATATGGTTTCTCCGTTGCCAAATTCAAGGGCTAAAGATCCCGTCAATTCCTTGGAGAGTTTCCCAACGTGCTGGACGGCAAAACTGAATGCAATCACATTACCACAAGAAATCGTGTCCAATCCGTACAGATTACAGAGGTGATTCGCCTGACAGAGGAGAGGGAGATTATCGACCTGGCATAAGGATCCAAAGGCAGCAACTGTTTCGTATTCAGGTCCAGCAACACTATCGAGCTTAATACCTGCTTCGTCAATTGTGACGATGGGTCCACATCCAATTGGACATACATGACAGCGGAATTGTCCAGTCCGGTAGTGTTTCAAAGCAGTTGCATTGATTCTTGAAATGTCCATGAAGTGTTCTGAGAAGTAGCGGACTGGCATGTTGTGGAACAGATTCATCAACATATCTGCGCCGTAAAGGGTTCCATTAGCACCTAAGAAAGGTGCAAGTCCTTCGAGGAGCTGAAAAGCTGTTTTGACATGTTCGCGAAACTTGTCGGGATCTGCGAGTTCCGGTTTTTGGGAACCTCGAACAGTTATGGCTTTGAGCTGTTTTGCTCCGAGGACAGCACCGGCCCCTGCACGAGCGCTGGCTCGTCCTTCATCATTCATGACGGCTGCAAATCGAACCCGGTTCTCGCCACCGGGACCAATCGAGAGCACACGAATCTTTGGATCTCCTGCATCCTTTTTGATGAGTTCTTCAGTCGTGAAGGTGTCCTTGCCCCACAGGTGGTCAGCTGATGCCAGCGTGGCTTCATCATCTGTAATCTGAAGAACCGCTGGTGATTTCGCAGCACCAGTGATGAGTATACCATCAAGTCCAGCCTGACGAAGCTCAGCCCCAAAGTAGCCGCCCCCTGTTGATTCGCCCCAAATACCGGTTAACGCTGACTTTGTACAGATGGCATGACGACCTGTGCAGGGAGCACCTGTTGCAGTTAACGGTCCGGTAAAGAGGGCTACTTCGTTCAGAGGATGAAAAGGATCGAGATTCTCAACGGAAAGTCGATCATAGAGAAGTTGACTTGAATAACCTGCTCCACCAATGAAATCACGGGCATAATCCCAGTTAAGGGGTTTCCGTTGAGCGATTTCTTTTGTCAGGTCAACAAAGAGAAACTCACCCATGTACCCTGCAATGGGGGACATGCAATCACCGTTTCTTCATACGCTTCATTAACTCAAACATCTGCGCTTGCGTTTCAATGGCATCGGGGGGAATTGTGGTCAGTTGCTTTTTTCCTCCAGCCGCTGCTGAAGCGAGTAGATAGATGTGAGCAACACGCTCGAGTAATAATGCATTGTACAGAGCCACGTCCATTGTGGGCCCACAGCAGAGTGCACCGTGGTTGGCTAGAAATACAGCATTACGTTCCCCTAAGGCTTCAATCACATTCTTGGCCAGTTCTTCACTCCCAGGCTGACCATATTCAGCAACTTCAACTTGTCCACCTAATCGGATAACGAATTCGTCGACTATGGGGGGTAACGGTTGTCGAAGCACCGCCATTGCAGAAGCATAGATACAATGGGTATGAACAATGGCATTTACATCGGGTCTTGCCGTATAGACAGCAAGATGAAGAGGGTGTTCAATGGAAGGATTTCGGTCGCCTTCTACAACTTCCCCTTCCATATTGATTATCAAGACGTCCTCAGCACTCATACACGAATAATCTACACTACTAGGAGTGATGGCAACATGGTCCGTGCCTTCAACTCTGAAACTGGCATTCCCTGAGCTCCCAATCACTAACTTAGCAGATTCCATATCCTGACAAGTATTGAGGACTTGGTTTTTCGCGTCTTTTGTGTTATCGGATGTCATTTCGATTCGTCTTCCATTGAAAGGTGTGTTATCATAAATTTGAAGATTGGTTGTACATTGTTTGCCATCTGGTGAAATAGGTTTTGTACTGATTATGGATATCTTCACGGGGCAATAATTCGGGTTCTAAAATCACCATATTGGATACTGCATCATGTAGTGAGCTATAGATTCCTACCGCGGTAGCAGCGCAAATGGCAGCACCTAAACTGGATGCTTCACTCACCTGTCCCATACCAATCTTAAGCCCTGTCACATCCGCGAGCATTTGTCGCCAAAATAGGCTACGTGTAAGACCACCCGCAACAATACATTTTTTGAACGGATTTTGGGTTAACTCCTGAATCCGCTCCAGATTCGTTCGGGCCGCATAGCAGATATTCTCGAATAGTGCACGAGCAACTTCTCTCATTGAGATTGGAGTCACTACTGGCGAGGTGGGAGGAGGAAAGAGGAGCATCGAAGGACGAACTGTAGTCATGTCACTGGCATCCATAATCTGTGGACCAAGTAGGGCAATAGTATCAAAGGAGCCCACAGGGGCCTCTGCAGCCAGTTGTTCAACCCTTGTAAACGCTTGATCCGTAGGACCGTCTAGGTCAGGTGAAAGTGGAGTCAGGAAGTTGTTGATAAACCAGTTCAGCACAGATCCATTCGGACCAGAATTCGCCTCGAGCACCCATTTCTCTGGGAGTAAGAAGCGTCCCGTCCATAGCCGATTCTCAGAGTCAATCAAAGGTTTTGAGGTTACTAATTGAACCGGCCCCGTGTTTCCAGCAACAATACCGACATCCCCTGATTCAATCGCAGCAGATCCCAAAAGAGCACATTGAGTATCAGCCCCTCCAATACTAACCATTGAAGATTGGGACAAACCTGTACTCTTACTCGCTTCACTGGAGATATTTCCCGCTAGCGAACCGGGTTGAGAAATTTCGGGTAATAGATCGCTAGAAATATCAGCCATCTCCAGGATTTCAGGTGACCATTGACAGGTTTGAATATCCATGAGCTGTGTATTTGAAGCCTGTGTCGGATCCGTTGTCGCATTTTCTGTGAGTTTGTAGACAACCCAGTCGCTAATTGAGAGTACATGACGAATCTTGGAGAATTGCTCGGGTTTCTCCTGTTTAAACCACATAAGTCGGGACAGCGAATAGAGTAATGGTGGCCAACACCCGGTGGGTGGACAGGCGTCTCCTAATCCTTTCATCACCTTCTCTTGGATGAACACTCCTCGGGCATCCAAGTTTGGTCCAGCATAGATGGCATTCCCCTTATTGTCTAGGAATACAGCGCCATGTCGTTGACTTGTTGCTGCAATGCTGACAACTTCCGAAGGTTGAGATTTGGCTTCTTTGAGCACTGGAGGAATCATGGAGCAGATCGTCTGCCAGGCAGCATTGGAATCAAATTCCTTTCCTATTCCAAAGAGCCCTTCAGCGTCAGCATACTGAATTGGCGTATATTGTCGAGCAAGCACCGAACCCTTTGTGGAAAATGCCATGCATTTGATGCCTGATGTGCCAAAATCAATTGTCAACAGAAGCTGCTTGGTCATACCAACCTCTCATTTTGTAGGTTTGAGAACTTCTGGGTTAGCTAAGTATTTGGGCGTTTCTCCCTTTAAGAATCGGTCAATATCTGAGGCTAGAATCATCGATTGACGGTACACCACATCCTGAGTGTTGCCTCCTATGTGAGGGGTTACCGTGACATTGTCAAACTGGAGAAACCGATTGTCAGACCCTACCGGTTCACGTGAATGCACGTCAAGCCCAGCTCCAGCAATGGTTCGTGATTGAATAGCCTCAAAGAGTGCATCTTCATCGATGATAGCGGATCGAGCCGTGTTAATCAGATGGGCAGAGGGTTTCATCCAAGCCAGTTGTTCCTTACCTACCATTCGAAATGTTTCAGGTGTCGCTCGTGTGTGAAGAGTAACAAAATCTGATTCACGTAATAGGGTTTCTAGTTCTACTTTCTCCGCGTCCACAGTCTTTCCCTGCTCTGCAGTGACATGGGGATCATTGAAAATAACGCGTGAACCAAATCCTTGAAGACGTTTAGCAACACGAAGTCCAATTTGTCCCAAACCAACTATCCCAACGGTACTCCGACCGAGTTCCTGGCCCTTTAAGGAGTCATGTAGTTTGGTGAAGTCTTCAGCACTATCAATTATCACTTCACCAGTCTTTAGAAGTCGATCCGTAGCAATGAGCTTACGCGCTTGAGCAAGCATCAGGAGAATCGTCAGATCAGCGACAGATTCAGCGTTACGTCCGGGAGCATATAATACTGGCACACCATGTGATGTAGCTGAATCGATATCCACTTCTTTGGGACTATCTCGGGCACTTCCAACGAACTTCAGAGAAAGACCCTTGAAAACCTCTTCAGTCACGGCATCGGCTTCAACGATTACAGCGTCGGCCTTGACCGTTGTTAATTTTTCAAGGAGCTCTTCCCCCCAATACACGTGTCCGCTAGTCCGCCAGTCCTCATGAATAACTGTGCCATGCTGACGTAGAATGTTGAGACCTTCTTCGTGAAAGGAGGCAGTAATGAGAATACGCATATGATTTCGTGCTTTCTTCTACGTTAAGCTACATAAGAATTTGCAGTTTCAGAAGATCAGTCATACTTCCCTTGGCTTTCAGCTTTCCAACTGAGTAAGCATCAAGGGGACTAAGAGTTCCTTGCATAATACCGACTAACGTGTCACTATCAGTAGTTACAAGGAGGTTGGGTTTCTCTAATTCGCCCTCCGAATAGGGGTCCATCTCACCATCATGGATACGAGTGTGAAAACTGGTTTCAAGATCGGTGAATTGGAATTGCAATGTTCGGTCAAATCCATCGAACTTGGATTTAGTATCCGGAGTACTAAATTTCTCACGGACACCCTCAAGCACCTGAACAATCTCCTCTTTTGTTGCCATCGGAGTCCTTCACCTTGTAGACACACCATTTACTATGTTAGTTAAAAACACACTCCCCATTCAGAATTTGAGAAAGAATGCTTCAGGATTCCCTAGCAACAAATCACTATACGGGAAGGAAAGGCAGAATGAACAATCCTACCAATCCAATTGAAATCAGTATTGCACCAGTCACAAGAATTACTACACCACTACTGGCTTGAGCCTCCCGACGTTCCGAGTAGTGCCGCGCAGTATCCCGAGTAACCTGAGGATTCACAGCATAACGTGCTGTAGCCATCGCTTCAATGAATGGTGTCTGCGAGCAGGCGCCAAACACTAATAGAATCACACCCAGAAAAACCATGATAAAGAAAAAGTTTGCGAGCGTTAAAACATGAAAAATCAGAATCGTAGCAATCAACGTAAGAAAGATAAAAACAATTATTGAAATTGTCAATCGCTTACCAAAGGACGCCCAATCCATCCAGCAACCTCAAGATAGTAGGAGAAATTCGAGGTCAAAAAGTTACGGGATTGTAAAAGAAATCCTAGATATGGAAATTTGTTGAGACGCCTTTAGGTGTGGGCACAATCGTGGTGATAGCTCTCGAGGGCTTGTTTCTCCTGGTCTTTGTAGGTGTCTAATCGGGTAATTAGCAAATCGAAATCCACTTCGTGGGCATCAAATTCCGGTCCATCGACACAGGCAAATTTCATTTCCCCGCCAACATCAACTCGGCAGGCTCCACACATCCCAGTGCCATCAACCATGATTGGGTTCAAACTGCATTCGGTTTTTACACCATAAGGTTTAGTGGTGACAGCAACGAATTTCATCATAATGGGCGGACCCACGGTGAAAACGTAATCAATTTTCCGGTCAGAATCAAGAAGCTCTTTGAGTTTGGTCGTAACAAACCCCTGCGTCCCCTTAGAGCCATCATCGGTTGTAATGTAGAGTTCATCACTGATTTGGTTGAGTTCAAGCTCACAGACCAAGAGGTCTTCTTGACGGGCTCCAAGAATCGTGATAAGATAATTGCCAGCCTCTTTGAGTTGACGAGCACGAGGAAGAGAGGGGGCAGCACCACAGCCGCCAGCCACAACCACAACTGTACCATACTTTTCAACGGGAGGTGCAATACCTAACGGTCCGAGTATATCTTTGATGGAGTCACCCGGTTTCAGTTTAGCGAGTTCCTTTGTAGATTTTCCCACCACTTGGAAGACAATTGTAACAGAACCCTGTTCGCTATTCCAATCTTTGAGTGTAAGAGGAATCCGCTCTCCCTGATCATGAAGCCGATAAATGAGAAACTGACCTGGTTTAGCTTTGGCTGCAATCTCGGGTGCATTCACATCGAATTCATAAATATCGGAGGCGATTTGACGAGTGGCAAGTACTTTGAACATTGAGATTCCACGTCTTCAGGAATAGATTGAGCGGGTTGAGGGAGTTGAAGTAACACGGGGTTTAAAGATTATCAATGTTTTACAAGAGTAAAAAGAGAAGCCATATGAGAGCACAAGTAATAGGTCATAATTGGAGCAAGTTATGATGACGGCTCTTTTGAGTGGACAATGCTTGAACTTAATCAAGGTTTGATTGTAACTTCGCGTCCATCAACTGAATATCGATATGGTTCGTATGATTTTGGATCATATCGTCCTCCAGCTTTCTTAATCTGCAAAGTCAGTTCTCCTTCATGCTTACTAAGTTCTATCACGACTTGTGTTGTGTGTTCGATTGCCGCAAGAAATTCACGTTGATGCGCTTGACGATTGATGCTCCAGTATGCAAGGGTGTTATACACGTAAAGAGCGGGGCAAATATGTGCAAACAACGAACGTGTGTTTTTCTGTCCCCATATGGCTTCCATCGCGGTTAAACTATGAAAGAATAGGCGTGTACCTTCACTGATGAATTCTCGTTCAATTCTTCCAAAGAAGTGATGAAACCGCTCTGGGTCTTCCGACATAGGAACCTTACGAATCCATGAAGGCGCCTTATCGTAGAAATCTGTAAAAATCAGTTCATTGCGTCCAACTGATTCTGAAAAACAATCTAACACGAGAAAGTGTTTTTCCCAGCCTTTGGGCAAGCTTTGGAGTAAGGGTTCCAGGAGGAAAAGTAAAGCTTGTGGAGGGTAGATGAATTCCAAGTAGATGACTTGTTTCTTTTCTTCAATACCTTGTTTCACAAAATTCTGTACAAACTCATTAACAAAGGTTCCAGTTTCGTACTCCCATACAACGTTTTCTCCGAGGATGAGTCCTTTACCCAGTAATTTATCCAAACTTGGTACTCCAGTTGAGCAATACATCTTTTTCTCCATGAGGAGCTACGCTTGGCTCAGGTTAAATCTTTGTTGTTGTTTGATGTACATTCATGTACAATATGAACATAAGCTTTGAATAGTTGAACACGATATTCTAGCTTAATCAGGTGAAGTCACATGCTTAACCTGGTTGAATTAACTCCACTCGAAATTGGCTTGCAGAAGTTAATGGTTGACTTTTTTGCAGAGACGCCCCAATACACTGATGGACTGGAACACATCACATCCACTCATTATGCGTTGATGACTGCTCTATCTGAAAACTACAACGTTCCTTTTGAGGATACATCAGATATCTTTGACAGTCTTGTATTAAAGGTCCGTAGTGCTGAATATTTGAACATTGAATGTCCTGGTGACACATCAGGAAATGGTGCTTTAACCCGTCAGGATATTCAAATTTTGACTGCCATGTTTAGCTACTTTGCTGAGCAGCCTTCCTACGCTGAAGCAAGCTTGCTCAACGATCGTCGTGAAGCTTTCACTGATTACTGCAAATGGATTCATGGCGGTGATATTGAAGAAATTCATTCATGTTGTGACCATCTGATTGAACAAATTCA
The DNA here is from genome assembly GCA_016839995.1 of Candidatus Hermodarchaeota archaeon. GTDB lineage: Archaea > Asgardarchaeota > Hermodarchaeia > Hermodarchaeales > Hermodarchaeaceae > Hermodarchaeum. Next base: position 7,460 of record JAEOTD010000011.1, on the reverse strand, counting down.
ACATGCAACCGCAATTAAGATTCAAACCCTTGATACGGTCACCCCAACACCTAATCCCTACGAAGCGGCACTTCAACAACTGGATCTCGCCGCCGAGAAACTGGGTTTGGACCCAGCCATTCATGAGGTTCTTCGTCATCCACAACGAATTCTCATCGTCAATATTCCTGTTCACATGGACAATGGAAGCGTCCGTGTTTTCACTGGATATCGAGCCCAGTATAATGATACACTGGGACCCACTAAAGGTGGTATTCGCTATCATCCTAATGTTACATTAGACGAAGTAATCGCATTATCAGCGTGGATGACATTCAAAACAGCTGTCGTGGGCTTACCCCTGGGTGGCGGTAAAGGCGGGATACGGTGTAATCCCAAAGAAATGTCACTCGGTGAACTTGAACGTCTAACCCGTGGATACACCCGTGAAATCATTCGATTCATTGGCCCACAAACCGACGTCCCTGCACCTGATGTGTATACTGACTCACAGACGATGGCCTGGATAATGGATGAATATTCTGAATGTACCGGTGCTTATTGCCCAGGTGTTGTTACAGGAAAACCAGTGGGAATTGGAGGCTCAAAAGGGCGGGATGAGGCAACATCCCTAGGTTTGGTCTATACGGTCATTGAAGCAGTTCAGCAACTTGGCATTCCTCTCAATGAAGCTCGTGTGGCGGTTCAAGGATTTGGGAATGTTGGTTTTAACGCAGCTCGCATTCTCCATGAACATGGGTGCAAAATTATTGCAGTCTCCGATTCAAAAGGAGGCATCTTCAACCCAGAAGGTTTTGACCCAATGAAAGTAAAAGAGCATAAGAAGCACACTCGTTCAGTGATAGGATATGATGGTTCATTCCATATTAGTAATCATGACCTCCTTGAACTCGATTGTGATATTCTAATCCCCGCCGCTTTGGAAAATGTCATTACCGCAGAAAACGCATCTCGTATCAAAGCGAAAATCATTGCCGAAGGAGCAAATGGACCTACAACCCCCGATGCGGATGAGATTCTCCATGAACGCAACATCTTCCTTATCCCAGACATTCTAGCTAATGCTGGCGGTGTTACGGTAAGTTACTTCGAAATGGTTCAAGATCAAATCAATTACTTCTGGACTGAGGAAGAAGTAAGAAGCAAACTGAAACACATAATGCAATCTGCTTTTCATGACGTGCTAGTCCTCTCCAAAGAGTACGACGTTCCAATGCGAATCGCCTCATACCTACTGGCTTTACAGCGGATTGGTTATGCAATGAAAACGAGAAAGCGCATATATGCAACAGAGCGAGCCAGCTTTCCAACCCAGCAAGTTTCACAAAAGCAATAGGCAGCCTTGTTCTGCCTCGCTTCCTTCTTTTTCCACATGTACAATTTCATGTATACAATGTACAACATTAATAAACTGCTGTACATCGCTGAGAATTGAGGGTCATTTGTTGTCAGTACACATCCACACCACCATTCCCAAAAAATCTGGGAAAATATTGGAACAGTTAGCGGGGACTTATGGTACAAAAAGCCGTGTCCTTGAGATGGCTTTAGAAACTCTATTACGAGTTGAAAAAGTTGGCTCTTGTGAAGATTGTGAGACAAAGGCACATATTGAAGAACAAACTAAGCTACGTGAAACCTTAGACCTTGTTTCTGTTCATCGAGAGTTACTAGACGAACTTCTGAAGATTGCCCTTTCAGATCAAACGACTGATGAATTTCTTCATTGGCAACAAAATGAAGCTCAAAACACCATTGAACTAATTCAAAGCTCTATCGAGTGGAAATCCCCAACGCAATTTCGAGAGTTCCTAGCGGTAACCGAACAGATTAGTGAAACTACCCGATTATTTGACATAACCTCTCATCGAGAAATGGATAATACAGTGGTTCTTCGACCGATAGTGTTCCTCCGACTACCTGAATTAGTTGCGTACCAACTAGCATTAATATTAGAAGGCATTGGAACCCGTTTTGATCTCCGTATTGTACGAAAAGAAATTATTGTTAAAATGCTTCGAAGAGATTTGTCATCAATTCGACGAACCGACCCCATGCAACTAATCATTCGACGACTCCAAGAAAAATTTGAGACCCTTAAACCCCAACTTTTCAAAGACCACTTAGCACTAGTTGGACCGGCCTTCTTAAAGTGGGCCGCAAAAAGCCTTGAAGGCTCAATCACCGATTTGGGAACTGTGATTGAGGATATTCAACTTTTTGCACAACCCAACGAACTTCCTAGTAATCCCCTAGAGTTCATGCAGAGATTGTTAGAAAATTCTCGGAGCATGAACTGGATCTCACAATTTAAAATCAACCAACAGTCTGAGACCAAGTATAGTATTACTTTTCAGGCAACTTCTCCATCAATGGCGAATATTGCCACTGTAAGTTTCGCTTTAATCTTAGCTACTCGTGGTTGGAAATTAAGTCGCTACTCGACTGAATACAATCAAGGAAACCTACTAGTCGAGTTGGCAGAAGAAGATTCACAAGATGTATTAGATCAGTTGGTTGATTTGAATCTATACCGTGTTGTAAACGAGCAGTTTCTAGATTCAATTCTTGTACCTCGCGAGCTTTACGAAACATTTGCCATGAAGATTTTTGATAGCGATCGACGACGATTTGAAGAAATCTATCGAAATATGGGTTATCGGGTTGGCAATGCTATTCGTATGTTAGCAAACAATGATGAGAAACGAATACATCAGCTATTTCTGAGATTCATTGAGAAAAATGTTCATCAATCTCAACCCAATGCTGAGATTCGTTTTGTAAACGACGAGAATTTTTCAATCATGTTCAAACAAATGGATTTGGCAACAATAACGAGCCAGCGATTTGTCATCGGTGCCATGCTTGAAGCCTTAGGATATCAAGTGACTTTTACGGAGTTTCAGAATTTTCTTAGTATCTCAATGAATAAGATTGATCGCCCGTTTCTTTCACCTCTTCATAGGAGTGAAGTTATCCAGATGGTTAGTGATGCCATTGCAGCAGATTCCTCAAAATCGGCATTAAAGCAAGTTAAACCCACCTTGGACGACCTTTTTCCACTTGAGTACCCATGGACAATACACGAAATTGGGGATCGGCTACTAGAAATGTATCGTGAACTTGGAATAGAGGTAGAAATCGAATATTTCGAGGGGGGATTCACACTGAAATATCGAACCTGTCCGTATTACAAGCTTGTGAAGAATGAACAAAAGACTTGGTTGTGTTCATTTAGAAAGAAAGCTATTGAATATGTCCTCTCTCGAGTAGCGAAAACTGGAAAGGGGCGAATCAAAGTTATAAAATCCCTCATCCAGAATGGCACTCATCCTTGTGAATATGCGGTCTTTTTAGAAGAATTCCTTGCGGCATAATCTTTGTAAGAAAACTGCAGGAATATGCAATTATTGGTGTTCAAAAGTGTAGAACACGCTAGTGGAACCTGTTCTAAAGTTTAGATTTATTGTCAAAGAAATAGATAGGAGTCTTCATGACACTCTCACGAGCCATAAGTCAATTTACCCAAGTTTTAGCAAAGTTGAGTCGCAGAGGTTCTCCTTCTGTACGAACGCTGGCCATTATTGCTCTTATCGCTTCAGCGGGGGTTTTCACAACGGTTTATGTGGGAACTTCTCTATCTGGACCTGAAACCCTTACGAACTTTCGTTCTCATGTTGAACTTATACTATATTTGCAAACCCATCAGATTCTTGGACCTCGAGGCCTTGAGCCATGTTTAGATACATTTGCTGGAAATCCAAACACGCTGGCATATTCAGATACCAATATTCAAGTCTCGGGTGTAGACGAGATGGATCTTGTTAAAACAAATGGCACAATCCTCTATTTTGCTAATGAAGAGCAGGTTCATATTATTCGTGCTTACCCTTCAGAAATGATTGCAAAAATCGGGGGAATTCAACCTGCGGGCGAGCCACAAGGGCTTTTCCTATTTAACTCGACACGCTTGACGATAATCAGTCGAAATTACCCGAATATTTTCGTCGAAGTCTTTGACGTTTCAGATCCTTCGGCTCCGTTACGAATTAGTGGATTAGTGCTTGAAGGGTATTTAGTTGGAACTCGAATGATTCAAAACATCCTTTATTTGATAATCGCAAGTTCTGTGCGAGACTATGAGGGAACAATACGATTGCCCAGCGTTGATGTGCTGTGGGGCGAAACTGGTCGATTCAGGTATATCGTTCCGGCTTCGAAAATCCATTACGACCCACAAATGATTGACACAGCCTTTCAATATACCAACGTGATTTCACTTGATGTATCAGCTCCTTCACCCACTTTTGATATTCAGACATTTCTCATGGCATCCTCATATGGGACGCTTTACGTCTCTCACAACAACATCTACTTGCTATCACATCAATGGTTCAGTGGTGATTCAACCAAAATTCACCGCATTCAAATTCAAGATGGTACTGTCGCTTACGCCGCTTCTGGACAAGTCCCAGGACAGGTCCTGAATCAATTTTCGCTCGATGAGTATAATAGAACCCTACGAGTTGCCACAACATATCGGAACAACTCAAGAGACATGAATGGTGTTTTCCTCTTAGACATGTCGTTAGAGACCATTGGCTCAATCCAAGGATTAGCCCCCGGCGAGAGACTCTATTCAGCTCGATTCCTTGGTCCCATGGGATTCTTGGTGACTTTTTACAAAGTTGATCCCTTATTCGTGGTCAACCTCACAAGTCCGACAAACCCGCACGTACTTGGGGAGCTCCATATCCCTGGATTCTCCCAATACTTGCATCCACTTGATTCTACTCATCTCCTTGGGATTGGGAAAGATGTGAAGTTCAATGAGGTAACTTGGTGGTACCAAGGCCTCAAACTGAGTCTGTTCAATACTACCAACCCATTTGAGCCCCAAGAAATGACGAAGCTCATTATTGGGGCTAGAGGGACTACATCGGAGGCATTGGATAATCACAAGGCAGTGCTGATTGACCCAGAAATGAACCTTCTGTCAATACCCATTCAACTCTACGAACACGTGTATAACGCCACTAATATCGACCCTTGGGAGCATGGAACAGCTGTCTGGCAAGGTGCCTATGTATTCCACATCGATTATGAAAATCCGACTTTAGTGATTCGAGGAGAAATTACGCATATTACTGACTTATACCAATATCGGGACAATCCTTGGAATTTCCGTCACCAGTTTATCAAACGGACTGGTTATATTGGATCAGTCTTTTATGCCATCTCTGATTACAAAATCAGTTTCCATAATCTAACTGATTTGGAACTGATTGCCACCGTGAGTCTCCCTATAATGACTGATTAGAGTACTAGTCTAGTACCACGTAAATTACCTAAGACATTCGTTGTCGTGGTCTAGGTTAACGACCGTGAACACATCCAAGGGGTCACGAAAGAAAACAGCCAAAAAGCCATGAATACAAGTGATGATAAGAGGTACCCATCATGACAAATCTTTGGCGAGAGCTACCCCCTGGTTCAAACCCTCCAAAACGAGTAAATGTAATTGTCGAAGTACCCAAAGGAGAGACAAACAAATACGAATATGATCATAATTTAGGCATCTTTCGGCTTGATCGAGTTCTATATGGAGCACTCTACTATCCTGCAGATTATGGAATCATCCCACAAACATGGTACACGGATAACGATCCATTAGACATCATGGTCTTGACAACGAAACCAACATTTACCGGGTGTATTCTGGAAGCACGACCAATCGGGGTTCTAACGATGGAAGATGAGAAAGGCGAAGATGACAAAATCATCGCGGTTCCTGTGAAGGATCCCCGTTTCGATGAACTTTCAGATTGTTCATTGATGGCAAAACATCTTCGAGCGGAGATTGCTGACTTTTTCTTGAATTATAAGAATCTTGAACCCCGAAAATGGGTGAAGGTCAAAGAATGGAAGAACTCGGCTGAAGCGGAGAAAATCATTGAATTAGCCATTAAAATGTATCATGAACAAGCTAGCGAGTAGCAGAGACAGATTGTTCGTTCTTCTTTCGTCGTCGTGCGAAGTACAACCGGATACTGGGAACAAGAAAAGGTGTTTTCATCTTGTACGTTAGATACTCGTCTCCAAATCGTTTTTCTAAATTGGGTTCCTCGCGCTTCTTGATAATGAAGAGTTGGACTCCGAGCACTATCAATGGAATGAATACCATCATCCCAAGAGAATGGAAAAGTAGTCCCATTCCTAGAGGGAGCAGGGTGTAACCAAAGGTCATAGGGTTTCGCGAATATGCATAGATGCCATTAGTTACGAGGACTGAGGATTGGGAGTCTTTTTCCGCCTCACCCCATGGAAGCCCACGTCCAGAAAATCGTAATTGGCGTGTTGCTCTTATCCCGATTACGGCACCTCCCAGCATGACTGAAATGCCAAAAATGATATTGAATGGAAATGGCGGAAATGGAGGAAGGAATAGCACAATATCTATCCATCGTCCAAGCAAGTAAGTACCAAATGGTACTAGTAGAAAGATCAAGAAGTAGGGGATTAAGTACCGTAACCGAATGGCAGGTTTCGTGGATGAGGCGATTGGAGCTTGACCTCTATTCATTATGGGTTCCATCCAGAAATGGCGGGCCCGCAGGGATTCGAACCCCGGATCTTCGGCTTAGAGGGCCGATGCCTTATCCAGCTTGGCCACGGGCCCATTTGTGATGAATAAGGAATTCGGTGTCACTTAAGGAGATAGCTGTTTGAGCCGGATATATTTTTATCTGTACATCGTGATAGGAGAGTAAGGTTGTGGGTGGTAATCAATGGAAGTAGATATCTATTCAACACAGGCGTTGCGGGGTAGCGTTTCTGAAATTCAGATGACTGAATCAAAGACCGTACGGGTCCTTTTAAAGGAATTGGGTTTGCTCCACCGACACTATGTGGTTTTAGTGGATGGAAAACGCGCCTATTTAGATGAAGAAATCGGTGAGGGGCAACGAGTAATCGTACTTCCCATTATTGCTGGCGGTTAACGTCACTTACTCAAATTGGATTTCTTTTTCTGAAGGTAGAAACACAGGAATTGAATTGTGAAATTCTTGCTGAAGTGCTTCTATCGTTTCGCGATATTCGTTTTGAGAGACCCGTGGAGTCAGATGGGTAAAAAGGACCTGTTTCACATTACTCTGGTGAAAGACTTCGAAGGCCTGCTTTACCGTTAAATGGGGTGCTTCATCTGGTGGCTTCCATTGGGGATGAACCCATGAGGCATCAATAATCAGCATATCTGCGTCCAGAACTATTTTCTTTAAATGGACTGCAGGACCTGTATCACCGGTGTAGATGAGCTTCCGTACACGGGGAACGAGTTGATACGTACTGGGTTTCAATTCCCTTGATTTGAAGTGAACTGATTTATTCTGAGCTAGCTGACTCCACTTCGATTTTGGAATTCCTTCTGCTTTGAGTTTGGCGGCATCTAATCGGGGTTT
>JAEOTD010000101.1 GCA_016839995.1 Candidatus Hermodarchaeota archaeon | reverse complement strand
GGTGGTGAATATCGGTAAAGTTGTTGGTTTTTCGCCTTATCGATTGTTTCTGGATCGATTCGTTTGAGTTCTCGTTCAGGGAATCTTGAGAGCATTTCCCAGCCCAAATCAAGGGTCTGTTCGATTGTGCGTTCTTCGAATTCGCCTTGATTGAGAAATTGTTCTTCAAAAGTTTGGATGAAACTGAGATATACTTGGTCCCGGTCAGAGAGAGCTCCTTCTCCGACGACAGCAACGAGGTCACGGAGATCAGAACCTTCACTAGCTGCGTAGTAGAGCTGAGCTTGGACTTCGTTGTGATCCGCCCGAGTGTGCCCTTCTCCAATTCCTTCCTTCATTAGTCGACTCAGGCTAGGCGCTGGATCAATAGGAGGATAGATGCCTTTGTTGTGCAAGGATCGACTTGTAATGAGCTGTCCCTCTGTGATATATCCTGTAAGATCTGCAACTGGATGAGTGATGTCATCACCAGGCATGGTGAGTATGGGCATCTGGGTGATAGTACCGTTTCGCCCGATAATTCGGCCTGCGCGCTCATAGATTGAGGAAAGGTCTGTGTAAAGGTATCCTGGATATCCACGGCGGCCCGGAACTTCCTCTCGTGCGGCAGAAATCTCACGCAATGCGTTCGCGTAGTTGAGCATGTCTGTGAGAATAACAAGTACGTGCATATTCTGTTCAAAGGCAAGGTACTCAGCGATGGTGAGGGCTGTTCGGGGTGTGATAATTCGTTCGATTGGAGGGTCATCAGCGAGATTCAAGACAAGCACGCTGGTTGCCAATGCTCCCGTTTCTTCCAGATTCTTCATGTAGAACTGTGCGGTTTCAGCTGTAATTCCGATTGCGCAAAGAATCACTGCAAACTGCTCTTCTTTTCCAGGGATTTTAGCCTGGCGGGTAATTTGTGCTGCAACGCGGTCATGTGGGAGACCAGATCCACTGAAAATGGGGAGTTTCTGACCTCGGACAAGAGTATTGAGGCCATCAATCACACTAAGTCCTGTTTGGATGAATTCTCGGGGGTATTGTCGAGCATCAGGATTCATTGGGGCGCCGTTAAGGTCCAATTCGTATTCAGGAACAATTGGTGGACCTCCATCAATTGGGGTTCCTGATCCATTGAGAACACGACCAAGTAGGTCAATTGTCACAGCGGTTTTCATTGTTTCTCCGGTCAGACGAACGCGTGTGGATTTAGTGTCGAGACCACGAGTTCCCTCGAAAACCTGTACAATAGCACGACCTCTCATAGCTTCTAATACAGTTCCACGGCGAATCGAGCCGTCAGGAGCAGTTACCTCGACAAGCTCATTATACGCGACGTCTCCAACCTTGTCGAGAATCAGTAGGGGTCCTGTAACAGTGGTGACTGTTTGGTAGGTAGGCTTCAAAGCAGTAGCTTGTCTATCAGTCATAGGTAGCGCCTCATAACTTCATTTATCCTTCAGTTAAGGAATCGAGCTTCGGTCACTAGGCTCGTGTAACTTTTAACTCTTTTTTTCAGTCAAGAAAACATTTCAACCTAAATTAATTCACTTGAAATTAATGATAAGAGAATTAAGTTTTCAGAAGTAACGCTGTTTTTGCGATGCCGCTGTTGTAAGCTAGCATTTCTTCCATTCGATCTAAGATTATCTGTGTGATTACTGAATCGGGCATAACATCGACAATTGTTTCGGTTTGCCGTTTCCATTGGCGCAGGAGTGGAATTTCCCCTAAGACCTCTCGAACCATTTCTTGGTTCCGTTGAAGAAAAGCGGAAATGGCTTTTTTGAGATTATCATGCACTTTGGTTAATGCTGCTACCGCAAGTTTATTCTGTTCATCCTGCGGTTGTCGCCGGGTTAATGCTTCTGCTATATGGTGAACGTTTTCATGAATGCTGCTCAATTGGAGCACAAAATATGAAGTATCGAAGATGTCAGCCATTTCAAGTTTAAATCCAGGAGGACGAACATTCATGGCTTTTCTCAATGCCCGCTGTGCTCTAAGGTAGTTTCCTCGGTGGCGCCACCCTTCGGAGATAAACTCATTGGCAACTCGTTCAGTTTCATCTGGTCCGGCTCGTAAGCCTGTCATAAGGGTTTTAATAATTTCAATCGTGGCCCTACCACTCATCTTAACAAATTCCATTATATCTTGTCCACGAATTACGCTAACTCCCTTGATGACCATTTGTCGATCAGTACTTTCAAGGATTTCGAATCCAGGCAAGTGGTTAACAATTTTCGTTACGATTTTTCTGACGGACTCATTTAATCTTCGGCTACTTTCAATCGTCAACTGATCATAGCCAACAATATAATAAGTTTCTAAAATCGTTCGGAGTGTTAGCTCATCCTGTTCTAAAAGACGAATTGTTGCAGTCCGTTCAGCAGGTGTTTTCGAGATCTGTAACGGTGAGATGCGTAAGGAGCCTTCGGGGCCCTCTTGAATATGAAGTTGTGAGTCTGGTTCAATACCGTATTTCTTTATCCACCGACGAGGTAGGCTCACTACAAGGGTTTTGCTTTTTCCCCATTGCGTTGCCTTTCGGGTTTCATCTATCATGGCAATACGCCTTTCCCCTCGTGGAGGAATGCTACTATACTGTTACCATATTGTAACAGATATTGTTACTAATTTGCTTCAATGGAGATAAATTCGTTGTTAATTTCGCTTTCCAAGTCCTTGAAGTATTGTAGCATTACTTTTGGATCTTCATGTGGCTGGACTTTCATCCTTGCAATCTTCCCAACAACAGGAAGGGCAATGATACGTCGAAGAGGAATACCAGCATCAATAGCTTGCCGCATTTGTTTCCAGAATGTCATGATGATCTTTAGCATCCAGTAGCTCTTTGATTCGGGGCAATAGGTATCGATTGGATGAAGTGCAGATTGCATCAGGTAATCTTCTTTGACCATACGGGCGGCTTCTAATATTGCTCGTTCCCGTTCTGGTAAAGCATCCGGACCCACGAGCTGCACAATTTCTCGAAGTTCTTTGTCGCGCTGGAGAATGGAAAGTGATTCTTCAGTTAGTTCAGGCCAGTCAGCTCCCATATTTTTGGAATACCAAGGAACCAATTCGTCTTTGTATAAGGAATAACTCTGAAGATAATTAATTGCAGGGAAGAATCGTCGTGATGCCATATCCTTGTCCAGTGCCCAAAATACCTTTGTGATTCGTAATGTGGATTGAGTTACAGGTTCTGAGAAGTCCCCACCAGCTGGAGAAACAGCTCCAGTCACGGTAACACTTCCAACCCGCTCGTCAGTTCCGAGAGTCTGCACTCGTCCTGCTCTTTCATAGAAATCAGCTAGACGGCTTCCTAGATATGCAGGGTATCCTTCTTCACCAGGCATCTCTTCTAATCGTCCTGAGATTTCTCGGAGGGCTTCTGCCCATCGAGAAGTACTGTCTGCCATCAGAGCCACATTGTATCCCTGATCACGGAAGTATTCAGCGAGAGTAATTCCGGTATAAATTGAGGCTTCTCGCGCGGCAACAGGCATATTACTCGTATTGGCGACAAGAAGCGTCCTTTCCATCAACGACTTTCCACTTTTCGGATCCTTGAGCTTGGGAAAGTCCTCAAGGACTTCTGTCATTTCATTTCCTCTCTCGCCACATCCAACGTAAACGATAATCTCTGCATCTGCCCATTTAGCCAATTGGTGCAGGGTTACTGTTTTTCCGGTGCCGAAACCTCCTGGGATAGCTCCAGTTCCACCCTTGGCGACTGGGAAAAACGTATCGATAACACGTTGCCCCGTGTAAAGGGGAACTTCTGTACCAATTTTGGTTTTATAGGGTCGCCCAATTCGAACCGGCCATCGTTGGGTGAGTTTAAGGTCTCTTTTGCCTGAGGATGTTTGGACTTGTGCTATGACCTCTTGAATGGTATAATCTCCAGCTGTGGCAATACTAGTTAGTTTTCCCTCAACATCGGGAGGAACAAGGATCTTGTGAAGAAACACACTTGTTTCCTGAACTGTTCCTAGCACATCACCTGGTGAAACCGTTGCACCTTTTTCTAACGTGGGATTAAATGGCCACTTTTTATCGATTGGTAGAGGGTCGGCGGTCACTCCTCTTGTAATGAAATCTCCAACCTGTTCTTTGATACTTGGAAGCGGTCGTTGAATTCCATCAAAAATTGATCCAACTAAACCCGGACCCAATTCCACATCAAGTGATGTTCCAGTGGCTACGACAGGTTCTCCGGGTTTTAATCCTGATGTCTCTTCATACACTTGAATATAGGCACGGTCACCAACGATTCGATTCACTTCACCAATTAGTTCCTCTCCTCCCACTTTACAGACTTCAAACATCGTTACTCCAAAGAGTCCATCTGCTTCGATAAGAGGACCTGCTATTCGTTGAATATTTCCTATTCGCGTTGTCATTCTTAACCGCCTAGTCTAACCTTTCACTGTTGGGTTCTCTATCAGCTATACTCCGTTGTTAAAATTCTTATGGTAGCATAAAATTAGGATGGCTCAAAATCCTTCGAGTTCAACGCCAATCGCACGTTTCACTAATCGACGTATAGGACTCTCTTTTCCTTCAAGGCGACCGCTTTTGTCAGGGATTTCTACAATGACTGGGTAGGGTTGTTTAGCCAGTTCTTCAACCGTTTCACGGATTTCTTCAGCGAGTTGTTCAGTGATTATTATGATTGAAATATTCGAGTCCTTCGAAAAGTTAAGGAGTGCTTGACGTGTTGAAGCGGGATTAGACGGGACATCAGAATTTAGAATTCCTGCAAGTCGAAATCCAATTACAGTATCTGTATCACCGATTATTGCGATTTTATTGGTCATTGTTCCTCGTCTCAATGTCGTTCATTGCTTGTCTGTTTTCGGAGAACGTGCAATCGTCGCAACATTCCTCCCACTGATTCCATTCGGGAGATTGCCAAGGGTACTTGTTCACGTTTGGCTAGTTCAATTGTCAGATAGTCGAGTTGTTCTACACCATGTAGTACAAAAAGACTTGGTTTAATCTCACCTTTCATGGCTACAAGTGGAGAGCGACCCGTTAGCACATTAACTAAAATCAGTGCCCGATCCTCAGTTGCCTCAAATAATTTTAGAAAACCTGTGCTGGAAAGGACATCTAATGCCTCTGACGTGTCTACCGTCAGATAACCAAAGATTTCACGGTCAAGGAGCTCCTCGCCTGTAAGGATTTGCCCTCGAATACTTTCAAGGAGTTGTTTAATTGTAATCCCCTGACTAAACTCACTGATATCCAAAATGATGTTCGTCGGTATTTCTACACCCATCATACGTTGAAAGGCATTTACTACCTGTCCACCGTTTTGTTCATCCAACGTAATGATTGTTTCGACAAATCGCTTAATGGTTTTAGAGCCTGGCGATTGACGGCGTCCACTCTCATAGTCGCTAATTACCGAAGGAGATACTCCCAAAGCCTCCGCTAAATGGATTTGTGGGAGATGAAACATCTCGCGCCATTTACGCATGGTTCGACCAGGTGAATCAGATAGTGAGATTTCCCCAGCTATGCGTCTAGCAAGACGTTGTCTGACTTGTGCCGCCACAGGCATAGCTACAGGCAACTCATAATACTTTAAGTGCTTTACGCAATTTTACGGTAAATGACGATTTTTTTCGCTGTAATTACCAAAAAATCAAAGTGGTGGGCCGACGGGGACTTTCTCCAACCAGCGCTTACTGGTTGGTTTTGAACCCCGGATCTCACGGATTTTCGCCATCGAACTCAACGTTATCATGGTCCCGAACCGCGAATCTTTGGTGGTCCAAAGGAACATGTCCTTAAGCCAATACCAAACTAGAACAGGAAAGCGCGTTTCCTGTGAATCTAGACCATCGACCCACTGGGGCAGGATACAGTATAAGCACTCTTAAAATGTTTCTTTCCGTCTTTTTCCTTTCTTCTTCAATTGACTCAGTAAACCCAAAGGCGTATGGTCAAGCATGATAATTTCTGCATTCTCCTGTGATAAATGGCGGAATAGTGGAGTTCCTTGTTGTAATTTGGATGAATCCGCATTTAGAATATGACCTTGGAGTAAATCCAAGTAGGCTGGAATAATGAGAACTTTCATCTGAAGCACCTTCTTAATCACATTATCTTCTGAACCAAAGGTGTCTTCACCCAACCAATTTCGTAGTGCCTCAATTATTGTTGGTTTCCATCCTGTCCTCACCCAAACTCGATGGATTGAAGATTTTTCTTTCAACGTTGAGATGGTGATTGCGGGATGAATGTGACCCATTATCAAACTATCACAGCTTAGAATATCAGCAGAGGGAATAGCGTGACCATGCAGGAGATATACGTGCTTTGATTTAAAGCGAAGTCGAAAACCTCTGGAAGAGATTATTTGCGTGTCGTCAGGGACGACTAATTCTAAATCCGCATCATGGTTTCCTCGGATAATGGTCACTGCTGCGATTTGCTGTAGGTTAAGTAGGAGTTGCGCAATTTGCTGAAATTCCTGCTTGGAAAAATCACGGATAGAGTGCTTCAAATCTCCTAAGATGATAATCTCGGTTGGATCCAATTCAGTGACGAGTTGTTC
>JAEOTD010000100.1 GCA_016839995.1 Candidatus Hermodarchaeota archaeon | reverse complement strand
TTGCCATCAGTTTTTTGGTCCACCATCCAAGCAGCTTTCCAAGTCAGTAACCGAACCGCTTCAATGCGAGCGTACATATCCGCAGTCATGTCCTGGATGGCTTGGAAGCTACTGATTCGTTTCCCGAAAGCATCTCGTTGTTTGGCATAATTGATAGCATACTCCATGGCCGATCTGGCGAGTCCCGTAGCCATAGCCCCGATAGCCGGTCGGGTTTTAACAAAGGTCATCATCGCAAGTAAGAAACCCATCCCTTCGGACCCAAGTAGATTTTCAGCTGGAACCTCAGCGTTGCGGAGAATCACAGCGGCAGTATCTGAGGCGCGATGCCCCATCTTCTTCAAGGGTTTTCCAGTGGATACACCTTTAGTATCTGCAGGAACGATGAAGGCTGATAGCCCCTGATGACGTTCGGTCCCTTTTTGGCGGGCAAAGATGACGAATAAATCAGCATAGTTACCGTTCGTAATCCAGAACTTATTGCCATTAATTGTGAAGGTGTCACCTTTCCGTTCGTAGCTCGTTTGGATTCCAGCAACATCTGAGCCCATACCAGGTTCACTTGTCGCAAAGGAGGCAAATCGGAGCTCCCTTGCAAAGGGAGTAAGCCATTGCTTTTTCTGGGCATCACTGCCACCCAGAATGATTGGTGTAGTTCCCAAGTCGTTGACATAAATCGATGTGGTCATTCCAGCACAGGCAGCTGAAAATTCTTCGACGACCAGTACAGAGTCAAAGGACCCGTACCCAAGACCACCATATTCTTTGGGAATGCCAAGATTCATAAGCCCTGCTTTATGAGCCTTCGCAATGACTTCACGGGGGAATTCACCTGTCTGATCAAAGTGCTGTGAGACAGGAAGGACTTCTTCAAGGGCAAATTTACGAGCTTTAGCTTGGAGTACTAATTGCTCTGTGGTTAATTGGAAGTCGACCATTGTAGCCCATACCTCGATTTCTCTGAATGTGGTTGTAGTATATGAGTGGAACTGTCTTGCCAGACCCAGATACCAGTGTGGTTGATGCCCATTGATTTAGACAGTCTTTCATAGAGTGCATTGGGTTCTAAACAGACCTTTACTGGCCTGATGTATAATTCTATGAGTTTATGCCATCTTCACAAATAATATGTACTACAAGATGCGCAGTGAGCGGAACCAGAAACTACCCAAAGACGAGTAAATGCAGAGGTCCTAATTATGACTGGTTCTGAACATCTCGGCAACGAAACCGGAAAAGACGGTTATACCCCCAAACCATTGACTGACGAGGAATGTATTCTACCTGAGGTGCCAAAGGAACCCTCAGTTGGCAGCCTAACTTTTCGAGGAATCGCACTCGCCCTTGTTCTCAACGTCATCTACACAATAATCAATGCCTATCTAGGCATCAACTTTGGCTTTGGGTTAGGTTTTGGCATCATCACAGTCCTCACTGCCTACACGCTCTTCCATATCGCTAGAGGAGGCTCCAACCGTCAAGAATTGACAACGACCATGATTGCGTCCACCGGGTTTGTCGTGTATTATATTCTCACCATTTCCATGTATGTGCAAGCCAATACTGCATATACATTACCTTGGTGGCTGGTTCCCCCCAAGGATGTGCTACTATATGGATCGCCCTTTGATCCGAGCTGGATTCCACCCATCCTTTTTCACCTTGGCTTTGTCTGGCTAAGCACCATTCTCGGATTCATCGCTGCTCTGGCGGTAGTCGATTATGTGCAGACACGAAAACAAACCAAATTCCCCTTCTATACAGCAAGTGGGGTGACAATCAACACCTGCATGGAAACAGGTCAAAAGAGCCGGTTTATGTTTCGTTGGCTCGGTATCGGCATCCTTGTCACCGTGATTCAATATTTCATTAATGTACTGATCTCCCCCTTCGGTCTCACAACCTTAAGCTGGGACTTCACACCTTTCCTGCTCCCCGGCTTTGCCATTGGATTCATGCTAAACATCAGCCTCATGGCAATTTCGTATATCATTGATCCCAAGGTTTCCATTACCATGCTCTTCGCAGGAATCATCACGTACCTTGTAATTTCCCCCATCTTAGTTACACTGGGAGTGGTAACCCCTGCCTCCACTGGCATGGATTTCTATTTCAACCTCCTCTTCGAATACATGCTCGCGCCAGCACTTGGCATCATGCTCCTCAGCGGTGTCGTAGTGTTCGCTATTGGCAGAATACGAAACCGCAACAACTCTTCTAATACTAATCAACAGAACGAAAGCGGAGAAGAGGGATATGTCGGGTTTGGAACCTATGCCAAAACATATTGTCTTGGTTTAATCAAGAACCGCCGATTGGGACTAGCTTACCTTGCAGTCATTGTGATTTTCTGCCTCATGGTTATTGGTCTCAATGTCTTCTCTCCTATGCCGATTTGGATGAGTATTATCATCGCTTTGGTTCTAATGCTGCCAATTGCCCTCATCGATACATTTGTGCTTGTCAAATTCGTGGGTGAGGCAGGTATTGGTATGGGAGTTCAACGGTTAGCCTTCTATGAAATTCCGCTTACGGTAATCGGACTCCAAGGATACACCTCCTTTCTCGCTTACCCTGCAATCAACCCATTCACAACAACCGACACGCTGGGTAACCTGAAAATTGGAGCAATGACCGAGACACCACGTCGCTCAATTCTCGTTGCCCAACTCGTTAAGATCTTTCCAGGCACCATTACAAGCGTCTTATTTGTACTTGCGGCGTGGTATCTTATTGGATTCCCAACGGAAGTATTCCCAGCAGTTGGGGTTCTCCAAGGATATGCTATCGTCTCGATTTTCGCACTCAACGCTCTGGCAGCAGGCTTCGACATCATCACGTTCTTGATCTCAGGGATTGTAGTTGGAGTACTTGCAGTTGCCTTTCCTATCTCCTCACTAGGTGTGGCATTGGCGATGTTTCTCCCACCGTCATATTTTATTCCCTTTTCAATCGGAGGATTCCTAAGACTCTATACAAACCACAAATATGGCAAAGAATGGTTTGCCAAAAAGGGTCAAGTCATTGCTGTGGGTTTCATCGCAGGTGCGGCTGTAACTCTGGTCATCGTGTCCTTCCTGAGCCCTTTTCTCCAACTCGTAATTCTACCAATTTGTTTAGTAGCCCTGGGATTGATTCTATGGCGATATCGACATGATCCCGAGCCTTTAGAAAAAGATGGCAATCCCGAAATTCTCACACAAGGAGAAGAGACCACAAACTAGTTGAGGAAAAACAAAGTCCTGTCCAATAAAGGTGAAACTTGTGCTTTCGAAAGAAGAGACAATGAAAAATGCAAAGGCCTTTGCTGCTGAAGGGTTTCTCTGCTCCGAGGCGGTTCTCCTAGCACTAAGTAAAACCATTGGAGTAGAAAATAACATTATTCCCCGAATTGCTACGGGATTTGGTGGAGGTATCGGCCGACACGGGGAAATCTGTGGGGCACTGTCGGGTGCAATCATGGGTTTAGGCCTCCACTTCGGGCGAGACCATCCCTCGGAAACCGCTGAAGATCAATCACCCTATGATTATAGTCACGTCATAGTGAACCACTTCATCACTCGATTTGGATATATTCGATGTAAGGATATTCTTGGATTAGATATTTCATGTGAAGAAGGAGTCAATCAATACCGACAAGATAAGCTTTGGGAGACAAAATGTCGTGATATTATCAAAATAGCTGCTGGGCTTGCTTATGATGTCCTAGAAGCGAATAACACCGACTAAAAGGCTAACCGTCTATTTTCTGGATTTATTCGACCCATTTCTGAACGTTTGAAGTGAAACGGAATAATAAAAAGTGATGGTCGTAATGGTCAAGTGGGATATCGGGCTTGTCTACTAATGATGCAGCCAAGCAAGCATGTAAAGAGGCTTTAATCTCACTCTTGGCAGGAGTGGACCCTCTAATCCAAGGTGACACTATTTTTCTCGGCGATTTAGAAATCGAAATAACTGCATCAGGATATGCGAATATCACCGTTGAACGTCCATGGAATGTTGATTTCTTCACCAAAGTATTTGTCCACTGGGATCACTATGTAGACGGGACCGAAGCCAGTATTACGGTGAAACCCAGCGAGAACATCTTCTTTTACGGTGATGATGGCATTCAAGATGTGGCTTTCGGCCCTGAGTTTGACCGCGACCTGCTTTTGACAGTGTTCTTATACATTGATCGCAACTTCCCGGGAAGATATCCGGTAATGCGTCAGTGGATGGCCCTTCATACGAAAAATTGATTTTGCACTACAGGCGTGATTTAGTTTTATTGTTAGTATTGTTTTCCAACGTAGGCAACAACTGTAGCTGGTTCCCCACACATAGGACAGGGACCCCATGGTTTCTCTTCTTCACCCAGCTTCACTCCACGGATGTCCGCACCAGTGGCATCTTTGACCTTTTCTGCACAAGCACGTCCTTTCAGCTCTAGTGTACAGAAGTTAATCCGAGCGGCTTTTTGACGTTTGATGAGATCACAAATTTCATCGAAGGTTTCCGCGTTTTCAAAGGAGTTATCAAAGTGCGTCTTTGCACGATTCCATAGCTCTTTGGTTACTGCTTTCCCATTTTGTTTCACGGCTTTGATAAGAGCAGCTAGTGGAATCGTCTCACGTGTTCGGAGGTCTCGGCGAAAGATAGTTGCAGTGTTATTTTGGACTTCACGGTTTCCGATTTCAACACGCAAAGGTACACCACGCATTTCCCAGTGATAGTACTTATCACCGGGTCGTTTCTCGGTATTATCCAAGTGCACTCTGAATCCAGCCTTCCGTAGCGATGTTTCGAGTTCACGGCATCGCTCTTCAACTACTTGCTTGGCACCCTTCTTCGGAATCGGAATGACGACGACTTGTACAGGAGCTAGGTCAAAGGGTAAGATGAGCCCATCGTCGTCCCCGTGCATAATGATGAGCGCCCCATACATCCGGCTGATACCAGGACCAAAGCAAGTCTGCTGAGCATATTGTTCTTCTTCGTTTTCATCAACGAACTTGACTCCGTAAGCTTTGGCGAAGTTATCCCCGAGCATATGACTGGTCGAGTTCTGGATGAACCGTCCATCCGGTAAAATTGATTCTCCGGCGACTGTATAATCAGCGCCTGGGAATTTATCCCATTGCGGACGGGTAAGAACGATGATTGGCATGGCTAGGTGCCCTTCAACGAATCTCTTAGTTATCGCCAAATCTTCGAGAACCTGATCTTCCGCTTCTTTTGCCGTGGCAAATACATCGTGGGCCTCTATCCAGTAGAATTCACGTCCTCGGAGGAATGGGCGGGTCATTTTGGTGTCATAACGCCAGATTGCTACGCTCTGATAGCGTTTGAACGGTAGGTCACGCCAGCTACGAACCCATAATGCATACATTGGATACATGGCGGATTCACTGGTCGGACGAAGAGCCAACGGTTCCTCAAAGATGGTGTCTGCTCCTGACCGTGTACACCAAAAGACTTCTGGGGCAAAGCCTTCTACATGTTCGGCTTCTTTGATGAGATTCGATTCGGGAACCAAGGCAGGGAAAATGACGGGGAGATGACCGTGACGTTCTAAGTCTTCTTCGAGCAACCGGTACATGATTTTCAGTGTCACGGTTGTCCACGCACGAAACACAACTAATCCCTTAACGCCATAGCGTTGGTCAGAGAGTTCCGCACGTTTGTTGATTTCTGTAAACCAATTGGAAAAGTCTTCGACCTTATCGTAGTGAAAGGTCACGATTTCCTCCTGGTCAGTTGTTTCTTTCTTTGTTTGTTTCTTGGTCGTTTTTGTCATTTCAGCACCTGCCTTCGAGCGTTATCACTTATGTGACGTTTTGATACAGAACATAGGAGATGTTGAGTGGTAAAAATTGAGCGGATAGGCTTAGTCCGTTGGAAGGCCATCAGGAAAATGAACACCTATCATCTTACTCACATCTCTGAAACATTGACTTTAGCTAATGTATAAAAACCCTTCTTTTCATCACCCGATTCTATGTTCGGGATTTCTTACTTTGGTAATCGTCTACGCCAATATACGGTCAGTACAAGAAAGCCTACGATAATTAACAGAACTCCTATAACCACACCGAAGATAAGATAAGGTGAAATTGGAATGAAAGGATCAGTTGGTGGTGGGGTGGGAGCATCATCCAGAATCCGCATTATCCAGACATCATCCCAAGAGCCACCAATTCGAATTGATCCCCCAATCCCTATGCTCTCCCCATTAACATCGACCATAGATTGAGTCTGTCCAAGATATCCAGGAACATGATGCATCCACTCCCAGAAGAGTGTTCCATTATACGATGTTCGGAAAATATGATAGAAATAATCAGTTCCATTCCAAATCGAACCCAATAAGGTAAAACCATGATGTTTACACTGAAAGAGATCGTGAGCGACTGTGTTGTTACTGAAGCCATACTCATAATCCCACTGTTGAGAACCGTTTTCGTCAGTACGATATAGCCAAACAGTGGAATTTGAGGGGCGGTTAAGGGTATTTACAAAGGCAAAACCGCCATCAACACACTCAACTAAAGCCACCCCATCAGACGAGAATATGTGAGGATAAGTTTCACTCCAAAGTATCTTTCCTTCTGCATCTATTCTTACCAACCAAGGATAACTATACCCTGACTGTTGCGTCACACCACCAATAAAGGCAAATCCACCTGAATTGCACTCCACAATCTGATAGGAAATCTGGGCATACCCCTCCTCATAGGTTTTCGCCCAAAGCAAATTCCCATCAGCATCAGTTCGATACACTGCAACTTCATAGCCTGAACCCATATATTGTATCGCAGCAAGTATCACGAAATCACCATTTGCACACTCCACAACATCCCAACCACGTTGCAATCCATCCCCGCCAAAAGTGCTGTCCCATAGATAATTTCCCGAATTATCTGTGCGGACGATCCAGATATCCAAGTCATCTGTCGTCTCATTCCATGTCTCACCAACAAGCACAAACCCCTCATCATCGCATAGAAACGCACTTTGGCACACGTCATATCCGGAACGGTCATAGGTTTTGTGCCAAAGATGAGTTCCATTTGAGTCGGTACGAAGGAGTAAAAAATCCCAATCACCTGACCCATAACTCCGAGTATATCCAGCAACGGCGAAGCCGTCATTATCACAAACGAGAATCTTGTTTCCCAGATCTTCCTCACTTCCCCCCCAACTTTTATTCCAAAGCAATGCTGGACCTCCATTTAGCGAAGATAACGGTGCACCTACAGTACACTCTAGACTCTCAGAAGTTTCCTTTACAGAAGGATACACGGTTTGAAAGCTTGGAAGTGAGAAAAAACTGGTTGAAATTCCTGATCCAACTAGACCAAACACGAATAATAGATGCAGAATTCTACCCAAACGAGCCATTAGACCATCCCTCACAATGGTTCAAAATATAATCACAAATTCTGACTCTTAAGACTGCTGAATTTGTACCTTTAATGACCGAAATGAAAAGGGAAGAACCCTAAGCAGGTTCTGAGGGATTTACTAGCTTAGTAAAATGATGGCGCCCGTTCAAACTGCTGTTTAGGTGGTTTCATCTTCATGGTTTTCTTTGGCGAAAGGATTTCTACCAATCTATACTCTCGTTGACCTAAGCCTAATCGTTCACCATGCTTCGTCATATCATAGGGATTCTTGTATGGACCCCACAACCGCTGAAATGGATGCATTTTGGCTTTTGAATCCAGGTTGACATGCTTGAAATAAGGGGGAATCTCACTTTGAATTAATCCCTTTTCTGCAACCATATCGAGTGTGGCCTGATCCACTGCGATGATGTCTCGACTTGCAAGAATTCCGATGTGGGGTACTACCGCAGGTTGGATGATGCCCATGCAATCACAGTGCGGTGTAATATCGATGGCGA
>JAEOTD010000099.1 GCA_016839995.1 Candidatus Hermodarchaeota archaeon | reverse complement strand
TTCGTAGCCAGTCGAAAGTCACAAGCTAAGGCTATCTCACATCCCCCGCCGTACGCATATCCATTGATGGCTGCAATAACCGGCTGTGATAAGCGGTCTATCATAGCTAGGATCTCATGACCCTTCTGGGCGATATACTGAGCATACTGGGGCGTAACCCCGCTCATAAACACTGATAGGTCAGCACCACCTGAGAATGCCTTCTCCCCCGACCCGGTTATGATAAGAACACGAATCTCTTTGTCTAACTCCACTTTTGCAAGAGTCTGCTGTAATTGAAGAGTAAGCTCTTCATTGATTGTATTCAATTTGTCAGGACGATTCAAAATAAGCCAAGCAATCTTGTGTTCAGGCTCTTTTTTCAAAAGAACAGCTTCAGTCATTAGTTCAACCTCTCAATTTGAATATTACATTGATAACAAATTGTATCCGTAAGTATACGGTTTGACACGAAAAGCCTTACGAAAGCCTACAGAAGCAATCAGGCAAAGGACTCATTACCATTTATAGTGCATATCATCGATGGAATACCATTCTGAAGATGCTTTAGGGGTGTAAATGGGTTGAATCGGTTTTGGCACAAAAGCTGGCCTGAAGGGTTTCCGTATGATATTGAAATTCCTAATACAACAATTCACGAAACATTAACCGAGACCGCTACAAAGTACCCGGATAATCCTGCTTACCACTTTCAAGGGAAGACCTTATCCTTCCGAGACATCGAACGGCTTTCCAACCAACTAGCTAATGGTCTGCTCGAATTGGGTGTGAAAAAAGGTGCTCGCGTTGCCTTCATGCTCCCCAATGTACCTCAAGCCCCACTAGCCCTCTTTGGAATCTTGAAAACTGGTGCCATCGTTACACCCATCAATCCATTGTTTAAACAACATGAACTTCATCATCAACTAAATTCCGCAGGCGTACGCCATCTCATTGCCCTTGATCTTTTTCATGAAGTCATAGAAAGTGGAAAGAAAGATACTCCACTTGAAACGATAATCTACACACGCACCGGTGAGTATCTAGGCAAAGCAAAAGCAGCTCTGGGACGTCTAGCTCGAAAAATCCCACATCCCAAACTTCCCTCTGGCTCTGATATTATCATGCTACAAGGTTTACTCAAACACCAATCACTACAAGCGCCACCCATAGCCGTCAGTCCAGAAGATACCGCGGCTCTGTTATACACAGGTGGAACCACTGGTCCACCAAAAGGTGCGATGCTGAGTCATCAGAACTTAATGTTTAATGCCAAGGTTGGAAGCCAATGGTTCAAGGTTCAAATGGGTGAGGAGTGTTTCATTGGTATTCTTCCAGCGTTCCATGCCTTCGGCTTTTCATGTATCATTGTACTTTCAGCATTAATCGCCTCCTCTGTAGTACTTATTCCGCGTCCAGATATCAAAGAAATTCTGAAAAGCATTCAACAATACAAAGCAACCGTATTAGTCGGCGTTCCCACGCTTTACGTTTCACTACTCGCCAGTCCCCTGCTCAAGAAATATGATATCAGCAGTCTCGAAAACTGCTTTTCTGGGGCTGCATCTTTGCCTATTGAAGTGTTGGAGCAATTCCAACAGGAAACTGGGTCTTATATCGTTGAAGGGTACGGCATGACTGAAACCTCCCCCATTCTCACACTTATTCCACAGGGTGTACTCCGCCCCGGAGCCGTAGGAATCCCCACCTTTAATACGGATATCAAAATCGTTGATCAAACCGATGACACCAAAGAGCTTCCAATCGGTGAATGGGGAGAAATTCTAGCCCGTGGACCTCAAATATTCCAAGGATATTGGAATGCGCCAGAAGCCACTGCAGAGGCACTCCGCGGCGGTTGGCTTCATACTGGTGATGTTGGTCGATTTGATACTGATGGTTACTTGCTGATTGGTGATCGAAAAAAGGATCTCATTAAACGAAGTGGATACTCCGTATTCCCTGCCGAGGTGGAAGCCCTTCTTTATCGTCACCAAGCCATTGCCGAATGTGCTGTTATTGGAGTACCTGCTCCTCGAGTCGGCGAGGAAGTCAAAGCCTTCATTGTGCTAAAATCGGAATTCAAGGATACAATCGGTGAAGAGGAAATACGGGAGTGGAGTAAACAAGAAATGGCGGCCTACAAGTATCCCCGCATCATTGAGTTCCGCGAAGCTTTGCCGAAATCTGCGGTGGGAAAGATACTTCGGCGTGAACTCCGGGGAACCTGATGTTTTTTCTTCATGTATGCTAGTTGAACGTAAGGGTCTGACCGCAGGTGGCTGCTTGAGCGGTAAAGCCAAACCGTTCCCGTAGATTCTGAGCAAGGGTCTCACAGGATGCTGCTTCCCCATGCATCGTGAGAATAGTAGGATTACCTTGTGCTTGTTTGAGGTACTCCAGGACTTCTCGGCGACCTACGTGACAGGAGAAATCAAACGATTCAACCTTTGCTTTGACTTGGATCGTTATTGGATTCTCGTGGTATCCACCGAGTGTAATTTCTCCACTTTCAAGCAATTGAGCACCAGGTGTGCCAGGGAGTTGTTTTCCAACCAGTAACACACTGCTTCGCGAGTCATCCGCAATATTCCGAAGATAGATTTGAGCCGTTCCACCTTTGAGCATTCCTGCAGGTGCAACAATAATGGCTGGTTCATCGAGAGCTGCTTTCCGATCCGAACTATTCCGAATGAACCTCACTTCACCAGCAGCCTTTCTAAGACTCGGTCCTCCACTGAATGCTTTGGTATGCTGCTGCATAATCCGTGTTACCTTTCGCGCCATCCCATCAACATAGATGGGGTAATCGAATCCACGATGACGGTGCTGATTCAACACTGCAAGAATCTCTTGTGCCCGTCCCACGGCAAAGGAAGGCACTAATACCGTACCTCCCGATTCTAGGGTCGAACGACTTGCTTCAACGAACGTTTCTTCTACTGTTCGTCGAGATGGGTGATCTTCACGGGCATACGTACTTTCTACGATAATAAGATCGAGGTCACCAAGCCGTCGAAGGCTTTGGGCTCCATTGACCAAGCGCGTATCCGTGGTGTTCAGATCACCTGAATACAAGATTCGTGCAGGCCCCCCACCATTAGCCTCAGTTTCAACGAGGATTGAGGCACTGCCCGGAATATGACCGGCGTCATGCAGTGAGAACCTTACTTTGGGGTGAACCTGGACTGGTTGACCATAATTGATCGTGCGAGTGTTTTGGAGAAGCGTTTGAACTTCCTTTCGCTCAAACGCCAGGGAATCGCCGTTAATGCGAAGCATATCCATCAAAAGGAGTTTTACCAGCTCCTTGGTGAGTTTCGTAGAGTACATGGGTACTCGGTGAGATTGGCTTCCAGTAATGAGTGGAAGACTCCCACTATGGTCTAGGTGTGCATGTGAAAGAACGCTAGTTAGGTTGCGTGTGGATGTTGGAAGTGGGACCCGTTGGGTGCCATTAAAGGCGGTGCCATAGTCCATGACGATACGGGCACCTGCTTGTTCTACAAGAACAGCTGATGCTCCGACTTGGCGGCAACCGCCGAGGAAAGTTACTTTTGTCATTTTTCCATTCCCTACATGATTCTGTAATCATAATTGGTAAAGGCGTGGAGGGTTAATGAAAACCCCACGCAGTGCTGATGATTTGCTCGATGCTCACAGAACGTCGTGCTCTGGAGTTTGAGCGAATTGTTTGTGATTTATTTTTAGTACTAGTTTTGTTTTGCATGTTTTTTCACCTTTGAAATTTCCATTCTCCTCCACCCGCGTTCTAGAACATCAATTAGAATGAACATCTAGCTATCATTCAATGCTGACGGTGATATTCAGATGAAGGTCGAATGAGGTCGTCTCGAATCCAGCTCAACTAATTCATATAAATTGACACGAGCTGGTCAGACGACAAGTTATTTTCAAACTTGGTTATGCTTCAGAGAGTAACACGGGTTTTTAAACGTTCCCCAATTCTAAGCTGGCAGTAGGGGGGATGGTAATGCCCCATAGAGCTGCTTATACCGGAATCGAAGCTGCTCAAGCACAATTGCAGGGATTTGAATTGATCCCAAATCTGCTTTTCCGGGAACTGGGCCGTGATAGTCGGATCCTCCGGTTAGAATAAGATCACGTTTACGGGCTAGCTCTTTAATTAATACTAATTGTGACGGAATTTCAGCGTACCAAGACTCTGACTTCCCCGATACTTGGTGATAGGGGTAATAATATTCAACACCTTGGATATTCTCCTTGGCAAGCTCACCTATCAGCTCGCTTTGTGAAACATCCACCGTAAGTGGATGTGCGAGAACCGGGACACCTTTCGCTTGCATGATTGCATGGATGCCCTCAATTATCGTAGGTCGTGGACGTTCGGCATAAGCAGGTCGACCATAAGCAAGGTATTTGTCAAAGGCTTCCTCCATTGAGGTAACAACTCCATTACGAACCATAACACGAGCAAGATGGGGTCTGCCAGTTGATTCACCTGTAGCCTCTGATTCCACCTCTTGCTGATCTACGGAAATTCCGAGTTCTTCCAGCTTTTCTAACATTCGCGGCAACCGATCAAGTCGTCCTTGCCTCATCCATTCCAATAAGGAAACAAGCCCCTCATCTCGGGGATTGATATAGAAACCAAGTAAGTGCACATGGTGGGTTTTCCAATTACAACTAATTTCAACACCAGGAACCACATCAATACCCAAATTCGTTCCTGCACGTAACCCCTCATCCACTCCATGAATGGTATCATGATCGGTAATCGCCACACCAACCAAACCCAAAGCCTGTGCTTTACTGACCACCTGTGTGGGGGACTCCGTTCCATCTGACGCAGTCGTATGTGCATGTAAATCAACAAAACCGTTCAAGGGCAGTCATCTCCAATACCTGTATCATTCAATCGGGAAATCGGGTAAAAGTTTTCGGATAACCTTCAATGACTCCACCGCATCCTCACGGGCTAACTCGAAGATAATCGGACCTTCAAAACCACACTCCTGAAGGATCTTGAGAAACTCGACAATAGGCAAATCACCCTTACCTAAGACCTTGTGATCATTATATGGGAACCGTCTTCCTTCCAACCGCTGCAGGTCTCCATCGTGTAAATGAACCTCCAACAAACGAGAATGATATTGTTTCACAAAATCAATGATATCCGTGGATCCCGATTGCCCAGAAAGCACATGTCCGGTATCCAAGCAAATAGAGGTGTCTAACTTTTCAGCGATACTCCATGTGGTTTCGAATGGAAACTCGATGGATTCTAAGGCAAATTTTCGTGAAGGAACCTTTGATTGGTGAATGATATCACGAACACTTTGTTCTGCGAGATTCCCCATTATCATCGATATCATCGGTTGGTCAACCCCGCCAATATTGAATTCGCTGAATTCAGCCCCTATCCATCCCGCATTATGAATAACGAAAACTTCAGGGTCTAATGGCTCAGCTAGACGAATGGCATCAACATGACAAGCAACAGAAGCTTCTCGAATAAAACGATTCGGGCTCGCTGGTTCAATCGACCACAAAGGAAGATGAACAGTATAAGTCAAATCCAATTCTTCTTTAACCGCTAGCAGGTTCGCTATTTGTTGCTCTGATAAAGCCCCAGGCATCACGTAACCAACGTCGAAGGTGAGTTCCTGCAAGGCGAATCCATTTTGATGGGCAAGACGGACAATTTTAGCAAAGTCAAACTTACTGAAGTCAAAAAACCCACCTAACGTTAATTGCCTAAAGACCGTTGCCCAGTCGAGGGTCGTGATTCCAAAACGCACGTTGATGAACCTCCTTACTCTTCAAAACCAATGTTTCCGTCTATAAAAGTCAGGGGCTTACATGACCATTGGCAAGGAAAACAAGTAAAAGGAACTTCAAACCGGATAGAATCATCATCAACCTCACAGGAGAAACACGCAAGATGTCCCAAATTGAAATAAAGAAAGAGAATCAAATTGCAGTAATTACAATTAACAATCCTCCAGCCAACGCACTGAACCAAGAAATCTTCACACAACTTCGCACCATCCTTGAGGATCTCGATAAGGATGATACTAAAGTCATCATTATCACTGGTGCCGGAGACCGATTCTTCATTGGCGGCGCTAACATCCAACAATTCAAAGGCTTAGACGCTAAAGGTGCAGAAAAAGCCGCTCGGATGGGTCAAGAGTTCACCCTCTTTTTGGAACAACACAGCAAGGTCCTCATTATGGCCGTCAACGGATACTGTCTCGGTGGCGGTATGGAGCTCTCACAGGCCTGTGATTTCGTCATCGCTTCAGAAAACGCGCGCTTTGGACAAACCGAAATCAAACTGGGCATCATCCCTGGGTGGGGTGGAACCCAACGCCTCCAGCGCTGGATGAATCCCCAACGCGCCCGAGAACTCATCCTCACCGGAGAAATCGTCCCGGCAGCAGAAATGGGTGACTTCGTCTACAAAGTTGTACCCCTCTCACAGTTGCTGCCAACAGCAATGAACTTAGCCGAACGAATCGCAACCCGTGGGCTGATAGCCATCAAACTCTCAAAGAAGGCACTCAAACGCGCCCTATACATGCCATTAGAAGAAGGACTAAAACTCGAAGCACAATACTTCGGACAAGCCTTCGAAACCGAAGATGCAAAAGAAGGAATCAAAGCATTCTTTGAAAAACGTGACCCCAAAGTGGTAGATAAATAGGATTCTACCCAACCAATACTCAGCCTCTAACCAATTTCCTGCTTCGCAGAATCCACAGCCAGCAAAATACGCACTATCTGTAGACAAAACCGTTATAGCGCAAATCCCGGTTAGTGGTTATCGACAATTGTCACACTCCATCAAGGAGCGATTTGGGATGCGAAAAAATCAGGTAGCCTTAGGGCTCTTTCTATGTTTCTTCTTACTCCAATTTACAATACCAACATTTGTACTCCCTGAGCAAATCACTTCACTGGGGAGAGAACCTTTTATCCCTCCCACTTCTAACCTACAACCTGTTTTTCCATCAAGTGACCTTTTAGTGATGCCTACTGATGAGGATGCTCCTCCATTACCAGATAATCCACTCGGGGCAGGAAGGGAAACACTGGTTGAATGGTGGAATACTTCATACGATTATAGACGAAAAATCACCATCATCGAGCCTAATCTTGCTTCCCGAAACTTGGAGCCAGTGCATGTCTTTCTCACCTTTTCGCCTAATACCGCCCGAGAAAACATTTTGGCTGTAGCCTATTGGGATTTAGCAACTTGGCATGAGATTCCATCCCAAATTTGGAATGCCACCCTTACGGGCAATTTCTATGATTCTTGCACAGTTTGTTTCTTCGTGAACATCACACAAAATCACCAAGAAGTTTTCTACATCTACTATGACGACGATCCAATCACTCCCCCCTCCTATCCTGACCAAATTGATGCAATTCCTGCTGATGGACCCGCAACCGATGATACGATAATGCCTTGGGTCTATTCTGAGGTCACCTCGTCGAACTATACTGACGTCGACACAATTTTCATTCGCTCATCTGCCAGTCAATATGAGCACTCTGCAATACTCCTTGTTGACACATTAAGAGGTGGATCTGATTGGGGTGGTCCCTGTTGTGGTTTAATCACAGCCCGGTACGGAGATGCAGATGCATTCGATACTAGTAATGGTACTTCTGCTGACCAATACATGTTATTAGGTGAATTTGCACTTGACCCCTATCTAGAAACTCCTGAACTCATATCAGCGACGCGAGCGAATGTTGCCCCTGACAACCCGGCAGAGGCATGGGTTGATGGGGCGGGTGTGTGGATTCTTGATGACGGTCCTCTGTTTACCCGGATAAAAATTGTCACAAGTGATGGGGGATACGAAACCAGTTCTTCAACATATCCTTCTGATCCTTACCAAGACTCGCAACCTAGATCTTGGGGAAGCCATGGGTTCTTCAATTACACTATCACCTACACCTTCTATTGGCATGGTGACAATTTGTTTGTCAATATTCTTCTTGATATTGAGGCTAACCCCCAGGAATCGGGACAGCAATGTGCTGTGAAGAATTATGGTGATTGGCCACATATCATGACATTTACGTGTGGAATCGGAACCCCTGGAACCATCGATGCCTTACAAAATCGAAAATCTTGGTTTGGCTCGAAATATGGACTCTACAACGAGACTGTGGACGGTCGACGTCGGGACTTTCCTATTGAGCCATGGATGACTTGGTATGATAATTCCAGCGGTAGTGATCCCTCAGTTGGACTCGTGGCGAAAGTCAACCCTGTGGGCTGGGAAGTCCTGTCTCTTGCTGTTGGTGGTATGGGAGACAATACTATGCTCCAACAAATCTTACGAGAAGGTCACCAGGGTGACTTCTTCGTTATGCCCGATGGCGATCACTTCATCTATGATTACACGGTTTACACGTCGGCATTTGGAACAAACTTCACAGAGACTCGCTCATTATCAATGCAGGTGAATCAACCTGTATCGCTAACATTTGATGAAGAGGAATTATACGCCCATAATGTATTGATTTGCACAACAAAAGATGTTGCTGGCTCGAATATTTCGAATGTGACACTCAATATCTATAATAGTACAAGCGACTTGGTGCGTTTTGGCATCACAGATGCTGCAACTAGAACCTTTCTAAAATTGCCTTCAGACACGTATTCAATTGTTTCCAATTACACACTCCTTTCTACTTATGGTGGAAGTGTTATCTTTACAGTAAACACAACTTCAATGGCTCTGGATCACACAATCCAACGAGGCTGGGCTATCGATATTGAATGCCAACTAAGTTACCTGACTATCGAAGTTAGGGATTGGTATGATAACAGCCAGCTCCCCACATATGCTGAGGTCTTTCTAGATCAAACTTCAACAGGGACTCCTATTTTCGCGTTAAATGCTTCTCCTTCAGCATCGACCTATATGTACCCTGATCAATATGATGTGAATGTACGGTATATCGAACGATTTCGCATTCACAACCAAACAGTTCCAATCACCGTCAGCAGTAGTAGTGATACTAACGTGGCTATTGGAATCGTTGCTCGTGAACATCGAACAGAATTGGAGCTCAAAGCCCCAACCACTGTTCCCTTTATTGAAATTCCCTATAATGTCACCAGAAACTTCGTTGTCTTTTACAAAGACCTGGACTCACTGCCACCTGGTCAAGGTATTGATGTTGGGGGTACTACTGTGCCCTACATCGCTAACTGGACATTGTATAATTCAACTGCAGATATCGTAGACACAGGCACATTAACACCCGTGTCAGGTGAGGTTGGTAACTTCTCACTGTCTTTTGATGCCTCATTGTATCTAGTCAATGAGTCCTATCAGCTTCGCTTCTACTTGGATGTTGATGCTCCAGTTGATTATTGGCAAGCCTTTCTCTCAGTGAGCATTGTAATTCGTGGACGTGAAGTGGATATTGTCCCCGCATCAATATCGTACGGAGTGTTTTGGAATGATACCTTCACCTTCTCAGTGTACCTGAATGACACAGCTGAAAACAATCCAATCCTAGGATCCACTCCACGATATTTCGGCATTGGCTTCTCAGGAAATATGCTGCCCAACGGCACAGATGGATGGTATTCAGCCACCCTCCATATCGTCAATCAATCCGTGGGGACCTACACCATAACTATACGGGCTCAAATTGCGGCTTATGAGGATGCCACAGCCCAAATCATCCTTCTTGTTCTTGAACAGCCAACCTCAGCTACACTCATCAGCGCTCAAACCAGTGACCCACTTGGTTCACTCATTCAGTCCCTCAATCCCACTGATATCTGGGCCCCGCGTGGTGATTTACTCATCTTCACGTTCAACTACACCGGTTATTGGAATCAAACCATTGCCAATGCGACGGGAATAATCAGTTACCAAATAGGGTTCCAAGATATCGATTACCTAGGTAACGGTCTTTATCAAGTCACCATTGATACGAATTCCTTAGTAATTGGTTCATATTCTGCAGCTGTTGGTTTCTCCAAACAGAATTTCGACGTTGCCATTATCTCATTCACCATTGAAATTCGTAATATTCCAACAGAGGTGCATCTTCTACATCCGGTGCTCAATGTAAGCTACCTCGAAGTTTTTACTGGGGACATAGTTCGAATTCGTGTTAACTTTACGGACTCTTGGCACAATCTTCCAATAACCGATGCAACTGTCTTTATTGAAATCCCCAGATTAGGAATCCCACTCACTCAAATGGCTCACCTTGGGAACGGTGAATATGAAGTCATCGGCATATTGGCACCCATAGATGGTATTTTTGATATCATGATCACTGCCACAGCTGAAAATCATGAGCCGGGAGAATTTGTATTCCAGCTCCGTGTACAAACTCATCCTGTAACTCGACAGATTGTCACATATGGGCTCATCGGGGCAGTCATCGGTATTATTCTCCTCATCGCTTGGCTGGCATATACTAGAGTCTTTGCCATTCCTTGGCTAGTTCGTAAAATGCGAGGCATGGCTGCAACCCTTGGCAAAGGAAGGACACCGAAACTCTCTGGTCGTGATCAACGTCGTATTTCAACACGCCCTGATCAAATGACCGATATGATGGAAGACGCCTACGATACTGCTAGAATCTCCTTTGTCGCTTCTGCCATTCCAGTTGGTCTATCAATAGATGAGCGTGAAGCTGAGGAAGTCGATATCTGGCACGAACTCGACCAACTAGAAGGGTTAGGGCGTGATCAGAAACTCGAACTCTTCGAAGAGATGAAACGCATCCCTGGTAAAGATCGTATCTGGTTCCTCGAAGACTTGAAACGCCAAATGGCTGATGGCACTCGCTTTGGACGCGCGCCACTTACTACACCCGAAGGCTTACTTGATAGGACCGCAGAAGAGCAGGTTATTCAAGCACGCCTTGATGCCATTCCCGCCCTTAGTGAACGAGAGAAGAAAACCCTCTTCAAACAAATCAGTAATCTACCACCTGAAGAACGGGAAGAAGTCTTTGAAACCCTCAAAGAACAGTATGAGC
>JAEOTD010000098.1 GCA_016839995.1 Candidatus Hermodarchaeota archaeon | reverse complement strand
TTTGGGTGGAGTCATCAATGAATCTCTTTGAAATTCGATTTCATGGTCGCGGTGGTCAAGGATCTGTCACCGGTGCGAAAATTCTTGGCGATGCCTCACGTATGGAAAATAAACACTTTCAAGCTTTTGCTCATTATGGGGCTGAAAGACGGGGAGCTCCGGTAATGGCATTCACACGAATTGCTGACGAAACCATCCGACTTCATAGTTATATCTATGAACCAGAAGCCGTTGTTATTCTTGATGAAACCCTAATTGACAACCCTACTGTTCAAAAAGGTTTGAAAAACGGTACTTTTATGATAATAAATACACCGCGTCAACCTCAAGACTTCACACCTGAAATGAAAGTAAAAATATCCACAGTTGACGCAACAAAGATTGCTTTGGATGTAGGAATTCTAGTGGCCGGCATTGCAGTTGTAAACACCATTATGTTAGGAGCCGTCGCTCGGGCCACGAACATTGTCACCATTGAAAGTGTAAAGAAAGCAATCCGGAAGGGATTAGATGGGCTTCCCGACAAGGTCATTGAAACTAACGTCGCAGCAGCCCAACGAGCATATAATGAACTCAAAATGGGGTATTCTCTATGACACCACTAAAACGCGATCCTCCAGACAGACGTGTTACTTGTATAACATACCCAGAGCCCGGAGCAATGGGTCGAACTGGAGACTGGCGAATCTTTCGTCCAGTTGTTGATAATGAGAAATGCACAGGATGTCAGACTTGTTGGATGTTTTGTCCTGATGCAGCCATCACAATGGATGAAAACAACAAACCCGTCATCAATCTGGAATATTGCAAAGGATGCATGATTTGTGAGACCAATTGCCCTGTTGATGCCATAGAAAGAGTGCGCGAAACCGAAGCAGACTTGGAATAATTATGGATGAAGGGATGAAAAATGTCAAAAATCGTTTCTGTTACTGGGAATCATTCCGCGTCTTGGGCTGCTCGAACAGCCATACCAGCAGTCATTGCGGCATACCCCATTACACCACAAACCACCATCGTGGAAAAAATTGCCGAGTTTGTAGAGAATGGAGACCTCAAATCAGAATATGTTCGTGTTGAGTCTGAACACAGTGCTATGGCTGCGTGTATTGGGGCTTCTGCATTAGGGCTTCGTACATTTACCGCAACTGCTTCACATGGTTTAGCACTTATGCATGAAATGCTTCATTGGGCAGGTCGCTCTCGTCTACCGATTATCATGCCAGTCGTAAACCGCTCTCTGGGACCTCCTTGGAATATCTGGGTCGACCATTCAGACACCATGTCACAACGTGATACTGGATGGATTCAATTTTATGCGTCAAATAATCAGGAAGTGTATGACACCGTACTCATGCTGTTCCGATTATGCGAAGACCCCAAAGTGTTACTACCAGGCATGGTAGCATTAGATGCTTACATCCTCAGCCATACCTTCACATCTATTGAAGTCTACGAACACGAGGAAATTACGGATTTTCTCCCTTCATATGAAGCAGGCCACTGGAAATTAGACCCCAAGGATCCCATGGCGACAGGAAACATTGCAGGACCTGAGTATTACTACGAACTCAGTTACGCTATTCATGAGGGGTTTGAAGCTGCTCGAAAACTTATTCCAAAAGTTGAAGCAGATTTCAAGAAACACTTCGGACGTCAACATGGTGGCTTCATTGATACCTATCATTGTGATGATGCGGAAGTAATTTTCATAGCACTCGGAACCATGGGAGAAGAAGCACAACTGGCAGTTGATGAACTCCGAAGCGAGGGTGTAGCAGCAGGATCTGCCCGACTCCGTGTATTTCGACCATTCCCCACAGAACAGATTCAAGCTCTTGCCAAGAAGGCTAAAGCCTTCGTTGTTGTTGACCGTAGTCTTTCGTATGGACACCTTGGTGGGTTAGTTACAGAAATCCGATCTGCCCTCTATCGCGGCAAACAGACCATTCCGGTTCAGGGTGTTATTGCTGGACTTGGAGGACGTGACGTGAGTCACATGGATATTAAGAAAATAATTAAAATTGGCTTTGATGTTGCGGATAAAGGCGAACCGAAGCCCGATATTTTCTATGGATTAAAACGGTGAAGAGAATGGTAGCTATCAAAGATTTACCCCGGGAAGAATTCATTGAGCTGGGTCACGCTGCTTGTGCTGGATGTGGCGCCACCATTGCCATCCGACATGCACTCAAGGCTTTAGGCGATAACACTATCCTTACAGTTCCTGCATGCTGTATGTCTGTCATTCAAGGGCTTTACCCCAAAAATGGCTTATGTATACCAGTTCTGAATACAGCATTTATGACTGCGGGAGCTGCAGCATCAGGTATTGCAGCAGGACTCAAATACATGGGGAAAGACAAAGAAATCCAACTCATGGCCTGGGCGGGTGATGGAGGAACCTATGACATTGGCATCCAAGCCCTCAGCGGTGCCGCTGAACGTCAAACCAACTTCATCTACACCTGTTACAACAACGAAGCTTACGGTAATACAGGAATGCAACGTTCCGGAGCAACACCCTATGGATCCTTTTCTACGACGACGCCAACTGGAAAACTACAGCATCGAAAACCCTTCACACGAATAATGGCTGAGCATGGAATTCCATATACTGCGTCAATTTCAGCCGCATACCCGAGGTTAGTATATGAAACCTACTCAAAAGCGAAGGATATTCATGGTACACGATTTATTGAAATACATACCATGTGCCCAACAGGATGGCGATATCTAACCTGGGATACAGTGAAAATGGGCAAGCTGGCTATTGATACAGGGATTTGGATTATGTGGGAGAAGGAAGGAGACGAATGGCGGTTTTTGGGTCGTAGCAAGCGAATTGCTGAAGGCAAGATTGAAAGGAAGCCGCTAATGGATTATTTGAAACCACAGGGTCGTTTCCGTACGCTAATCAAGAATCCTGAGCGAGTAAAAGAGTTTGAGCGCGGTATTGACCGTGAATGGGAGATTCTTAAGAAGCGTGTGGGTTGTTAATATCGAATCAGATTGTTTGTTAACCAGAGTGAGATGTATGTTACTGGATGGTAGGTAAGTTGTCATTAGAATTTGTGGAAGAATCTGTGGAAGTTGGTGACCTTCGAATTGCTGTTGCCATTAGCAATTTAGCAAATGGATCCCTGATTTTGGTAAGTGATGGAGGGCACCGGTTTGGTACAATTGCTGTCGGTGTACCAAGTCCGTTTAGTGAGACATCACCCGTAGCTACGTCGTGTGTTGTTGGAACGCGATTTCAGGCTGAAACGAGGGCAATTGCGGATATTGCAGCTCAACGGTTGGGAGGGATAGTGGTAGTGAATTTATTTTTGTCTAGGGAAAATGAGGGAGAGGTTGGTGCGGTGTTGTCTGCTGTGCG
Organism: Candidatus Hermodarchaeota archaeon; assembly: GCA_016839995.1. Taxonomy (GTDB): domain Archaea; phylum Asgardarchaeota; class Hermodarchaeia; order Hermodarchaeales; family Hermodarchaeaceae; genus Hermodarchaeum. The sequence goes on along the minus strand of JAEOTD010000098.1, from coordinate 5,907 downwards.
TTCGGTGATGTTAGAGATGACGCCGATGGACAAGAGGAAGACGCGCTTAGGCTAGTTTAGCGCGGTTATAAGCAGCAGGTTTATATGTTATTTAAAGAGATTGTTCAATTAACATGGAGGTTAAGTAATTGGTCCGTGAACGTTGGGGATTCATAAAAGACCCGTTGTATGGCTATGTGGCTATTACCCCCTTGGAAAAGAATGTAATTGATACGCGTGTGGTTCAACGATTGCGCCGATTGCGTCAATTAGCCGGAGCCGAATTTGTATATCCAGGTGCAAACCATACTCGATTTGAGCATAGCGTGGGTGCTATGCATCTAGCTGGATTAATGGCTGAAAATATCACTGAAGATGAAGTTGAGGTTCAATCATTAAGGTTAGCTGCCATGTTGCATGACATTGGGCATGGACCTTTCAGTCATATCTTCGAAGAAATTCTTGCTAAAAAAGGTCAAAATCATGAGGATATTACAACTTGGCTAGTGAAGAACTCGGAACTCGCAGATATTTTACAAGATGCCGGATTGAACCCTGAAGAACTGAGCCATCTTGCCATTGGCAAATTGGAGCAAAAAGGTCGATTATATCTTAACCAGGTAATTCGTAGCTCGGTGGATGTTGATAAACTGGATTACATTGTCCGTGATTCATTTCACACTGGAGCAGAGTATGGAAGCGTTGATGTTTTTCGTTTGATTTATACAACGGAACCATTTCAAGGAAACCTGGCTGTAAATACTACGGCATTAACTACGCTTGAAGCATTTCTTATTGCCCGAGTGTTGAGTTTTCGGAGTATCTATTACCATAGAGTCTGCCGGGGAGTCCAACGAATGTTAGCGGATGCATTGAACGCCGCAGATGAAGAACTTGGCCTTTCTGATTTTAGTACTCCTGAAGATTACTTGGATATGGATGACTACACCACCTGGGCAGGGCTTAAGGAGTGTAAAGCGTCTCGTCCGATTATCGAAAGACTGGAACGTCGAGAACTTCTCAAGTGTGCATATACAGTTGAATCAATTGTACAGGATCATCCAACTATTGATTTGTTAGATAAGGAAAGTGTGCGGAAGCAGATTGAACAAGAAATTGCCGCAAAAGCCAAAGTTGATGCTGAAAAAGTGCAACTTGACTCCCCGCTTCTTCCATCTGTCCCCTATCGTCATTCATCGCAATTAGATCCAATGGAGATTCCAGGATTCGCTTATGTGGGTAAGAAAAAGATAGCAGTTGACCTTGTTGAATTATCTCGAGTAATTTCGTCATTGAGGGGATACCTCGATATTGTACGTGTTTATACTACAGCTCCCCTCCGTAAACGTGTTGGGAAAGCTGCTCAAGAAGTATTAGGTGGCACACCTTACGTCTCAGGAATATCAATGTAGAGATGAAAATTAGAGAAAATCTGAAAGTTCTAATTGCTTCCGCTGTCTAGGTTCAATTTGCTTGATGTTTAGTTTATCGAGGACTGCTCCAAACGTAACCGTATTTCCACATGTCAAATGAACGGCACGCGGTTGAGATTGTTTCACATATTCAACGAGTTGCTGAAAATCAGCATGTGCTGAGAGAATGAACGCTTTATCATATTTTTTCATAGGAAAGATTCGCGCCCACCCTGTGGCAACAGCCTTTGATACTGGTTGACCGAAGAGTGTTCTATTTGCTGGAAGTTTTTTTGATGAGAGATAAACAAACCCTCCTTGACGCATCATCTCTCTTCCTTCAGTTGAACGTTCGTTATAGAAAGCGAGAGGAATTTCAAAGGATTTGTAAACCTGGCTGATTTTTGCGATAGTAGAATCAACAATTACAGGAACCGTGAGATATGTATTGATAATTCGAATAATCTCTTGGGCTTTTCCAGTTGCATACACACGAAACATGGGAACCTTTTTTCGTTTCAGCTCTTGACTCGTCCATTCAGCAATTTCAGCATATACTTGTTCTCGTGGAGGAAAAATTGCATCCGGACGCCCATATGTAGCCTCCATCAACAATACATCACAAGGAATTGGTTCTGCTCCCTGCGCTGTCAGTGTAGATTGCAAATTAAAGTCCCCAGTATAAACAAGACGAGCCCCATTCCTTTCGAATACAAATTGAGCTGCACCAAGCATATGTCCAGCCCGATGAAGCTGTATTGTTCCACCATCCTCAAAGGAGAATTTCTTTCCAGTTGGAATTGGATGAACTTTGTTCGGTTTTACGCTGACGGATTTGTAAATTTCCAGAGTTTCAGGTGTGACAAGTTTTCGTAAGGTGCTTCTAAACCCTGCGATGTGATCTGCATGAGCATGTGAGATGCATATTGTCGTATTTGTTGAACGCCATTTATTTGGAATGCTCGTAGGATCAAATAGAATACGTTGTTCTCCTGCACGAATAGCGATATTTCGCGATTTGAGTAGCTGGAAGTCTGCAAATGGATTTTGCATAATTATGTCCCACAATCATTTGCAACTTGGAAGTCTTCATTGAAGTAGTAATATTCACTAATTTATGCAGTACTAGATTTTTAATCCACTGAATATTTTGAGATTATCCAATCGGTAGAAAGAAAAGATCAAAAAGACCCAAATCGGCCATGAACACAATAACAACTAGTGCAATAGTGATTAACAGGACAGTAACAGGCCCTAACTTGATACCTTCACTTGAATCTGCAAAAAACCGAATTAGCCCTGCACCTGCAGCTGGCATGGGACCTTCTGATTGTCTTTTTCGCTTCGATTTTGGCATACAATTCCCACTAGCGAATTATCTGGAATCCTTAAATCCCAACCGTTTTTAAGGTTTCTTGATGAAACATCCTCTCCCAACTTCATGGAGTAGATGAATAAAATGAAATCTAGCGAAGCCCGTTCAGCATATAATCAGATTTTCTCATTGTTAGAAAAACACCACTCATGGATGCAAGAGACAATTAATCTCATTGCTTCAGAAAATGTGCATTCCCCCGCAGTACGAGAAGCAATGCAAATCGATTTTAGTGACCGTTATGCAGAGGGCTGGCCAGGCGAGCGAGTTTATGCAGGTACGAAATATATCGATGAAGTTGAGATTTTGGGGAACGATCTCACCAAGGCGCTTTTCCGAGCTGACTTCGCAGATGTAAGACCGATTAGTGGAGTTTTAGCAAATCTAAGCGTTTTGACAGCATTTACTGAGCCTGGCGACCGTATGATGTGCTTATCAATTCCTACAGGTGGCCATATTTCATCGGCTCGTCATCGATTATGGGGTACAGCTGGTCGCGTACGCGGATTAAAGATTCAATACTTCAAATATGATGAACACGAATTAAACATTGATGTAGATGCGACAATCCGAAGAATTGAGCGCTTACGAAAGAAAGGTAAACACATCGATTTCTTCATGTTTGGTGCATCAGTGTTTCCTTTTCCCCAACCACTTCCTGAAATAGTTGAAGTTGCAAAGGGTTACGGTGCCTATGTGAATTTTGACGCAGCGCATGTGGCCGGTTTAATTGGAACTAACAGCTTCCAAGATCCACTTCGTGAAGGCGCAGATAGCATGACATTTAGTACACACAAAACGCTCCCTGGACCACAAGGTGGATGTATAGTGGCACATGATCAATTTGCTGATCGAATCAAACGCGGTGTTTTCCCTGCTATGCATAGTAACCATCACCTTCATCACGTTGCAGCTAAAGCAGTCGTAATGGCAGAGATGCTGGCATTTGGCAAGGATTACAGCCAGCAAATAATTAAAAATGCACAAACATTGGGTCAATCGCTTGCAGAAGAGGGGTTCAAAGTTCTCGGTGAGCATAAGGGGTTCACGAAATCACATGTTCTCCTAATTGAAGTCGCAGATACGCCTCTAAGAAACGGGAGAGCCGTTGAAGAAAAATTGGAATCCGCTAACATCATCATTAACCGGAATTTGTTACCATGGGATAAACGCTTTGGACGAGACTACATTCGTCCAGGAGGAATACGATTAGGAACAAGTGAAATGACACGTCTGGGAATGAAAAAGGACGAGATGACCCAGATTGCCGAGTTCATGCGGCGGATTGTTTTCGATCAGGAAGAAACACAATCAGTAGCTCAAGATGTAGCTCAATTTCGAACCAAATTTCAGAAAGTTCACTATGCATTTGACACGGCCCGCGATGCATACGAGTATATTAAAATCCGTTAGATACCCTTTGAGAAATCCATTAAGGAACCCTTTTTAACGGTACTTACCAATTTATCACAGGATTTTCTCTGCCAAGATTATTCTGTCAGTGGATATTGCCCTTGAGAGGCGCGAATTATGAAAGTTAAAGAAGTGATGAAGACGGAATTTGCTCGTGCATCTGTTCCCGGTACCCGTGACACTGTTCTCCAGATTATGTCTGAACATGGAACAACAGCTATTCCATTGGTGAAAAAAGATACTGAGGAACTCGCGGGTATTGTGTCGCGTTTGGATCTTATGCGAAAGCCCGATGAAGACCAGTTAGCACTTCTTATGGATCGCAACCCCCCTGTAATAGCCCAAAGTAATGAAGTTGAAGATGCTGTCCGTATTCTTTTGGAAAAGGGCATTCGCAGACTACCAGTGGTTGACTCCAAACGCCGGCTTAAAGGTATGATTACGGTTCACCAAATCATTCGAAAGGTAATCAGTGAACAATTTGCTGAAGAATTAATTACGCCATATGTTCGGCAGGAAGTTACTGCAGTGTGGGAACACACGCCTATCCAGGCTGCTTATACAATAATGCGTCTCGCTTCCACGGATGTCTTACCTGTGATTTCTGTGAAGGGAGATCTTGTCGGAATCATCTCGGTAAGCGATATCATGAATCTTAGTGAGATCGTCCAAGAACGGCGATCAACGCCTGGGTCAGCAGCAAGCGAGGGTACAGATTGGTCATGGGATGCGACAACCGTCCTTTACATAACGACAAATGAACTCCAACTTCCCGATAAACCGGTATCTGAGGTAATGGTTGGTGGCATTATTACCACTTATGATCAAGCCACAATTGGTGAAACTACCAAATCCATGCGAAGGCATGATATCGATCAACTCCCAGTAACAAGTGCCAAAGGTGAGCTGTGCGGTATTATCCGTGATAAAGACCTTATGCGAATCCTTCTGGAAACACCATAAGAACCAGACATCAGGGGCTCGTTGTTTAGAACTGCTTCAACGTGGTTTGTTGTTCATCTTCCTCTGGAGCAAAGAGCGAATTGATGACGTTTTTGGCCATCTCAAGCCTTTGTCGATAGTATAATGGGAGATGGTAATCCTCAACAATTTGGCGGGCTAGGTCAATATACTTGGTAATTCCAGCTTTGGTAACAGTTAATACGAGTTTCCCAGAACACGCAGAGCATTGTCCTGATAATGGAATGCGCCGAAATTTCTCGTTACAACTTGTACATCGAACGCTTTGAGTAGTAAATGCCCGGATATTGCCAAAGATATCTGGAAGAAAGTGGGAATCAAGAAGCCGTCGAGCCATATCCTGAACGTCAACAGCGGCAATTCGATTACCCAACGCTAACTGACGGTTTACCTTCTCTTGCATTGTTTGCAATTTGGTGTAAGTTGTTACACGAGGACCATAATTCACATCATCAGTGGGATGCGAGAACATCAACCCATACGACTCCGCCGTTGGATCAATACGATGATCCACAATCCGATGCGCCACCAAATCAAAAATATCCTCCACATCTTTGGGATCAACAAACTGCCGTGTCCGCTCATAAAACTCCAACGGATAAATCCCAGACCCATCAATATTATGCGCCTCAGCATCAATCTCCTTCGGCGTAACCGACACACTCAACACCAACGGCGTATCCATCGACCCCCCACGAGACGTCGGCAAATACGCCCGAGAAAAATTCAACATCGCATCCAACGTCA